>JAOZOW010000056.1 GCA_029933075.1 Deltaproteobacteria bacterium
GCCAGGGGACAGGTCCTCCCTTCAAAGTAGGTAGAAGTAACGTCATAGAGCACAACAGAGCCGTTATCAAGATGCTTCTTTGCAAGCTTGCCTTCAATACGTTCCTGACGTTGCCCCAGCCAGTCCATGGCTTGGTAAAGCTCATCCTCGCCGGCCTGCTCCACGCCAAGCTCCTCTGCAAGTGCACTGAACATGCTTTCGTCTTTCAGTCCCCTGGCCGTTGCAAGCTTGGATCGAGGGTCAATAATCCGGGCCACAATCATCGCTATACTCAAAACATGTTCTCTCAAGCCCTTGCCACCGATGATTCGATCAAGTCCGGTTTTACGCAGCGTGCCCAGCACTGCTGCTACATGGCCATAGGGACGGGATCGTGTTACCTCAAAACTCTTCTCCAGGCGCTCAACAACGGTTCCTCCTCTGAGCAGAGCGCGAAAGTTTTCAATAGGAACTTCGGTATAGAGGATACCCAAGGTCCTGAACCAAACACCTGACGCGCTCCATCACCGCTTTGCGGATATCCTATTTACTTTCAGTTAAACTTACAGTATATTTCAATCGGACATGGATTGGCTTCCGAAAGAGAACCGAACATGCCCGATATTTCTTCTACATATCGCCCTCGAAAACCAGAGGAATCTCAATATTATCAGTGTGTTGAAGACCATTTCGAGACGCTTGAGCAGGTCTATGACGACCGTTTTGCAAAACAATATGGCTTTTTCCGTCCTTATGTGAAGCAGGTGATCCACCGCTTCCTTGACTGCGCCATTCTGCACAATGGCTTCGCCAGGGTCAAATGTGGCGAATGTGGCCATGAATATTTGCTGGCATTTTCATGCAAACGCCGGCATTTTTGCCCCAGGTGTCACCAGAAACGGGTGGTGGAATTCGGTGAATGGCTGAGTGAAGAAGTCCTCAAGGCCGTACCCCACCGTCATTTCGTCTTCAGCACACCCAAAATCCTGCGTCGCTATTTCCTCTATGACCGCAAGCTCCTCTCCGACCTGAGCCGCTGTGGCTGGGAATCTCTGAAAACCTTTTTGCAGGGAACCGTCCCTGAAGGTAATGCTGTACCGGGGGCTGTTATCGCCATACAGACCTTCGGCGATTTCTTAGGATTCAATCCCCACCTACATATTTTGTGTACGGACGGCTGTTTTTATGGAAACAGTCCCGCGGGGGCGGGATTCCATGTGGCCCCGTTGTTCGAGTTGAAACACCTGGAAGAGATATTCCGTCACAAGGTCTTCAAAATGCTTCTCTCAAAAGGGAAAATCACCCAAGATCTAGTTGAAATGCTCATGAGCTGGCGGCATTCCGGCTTCAATGTGTTCTGCGGGTCCAGAATCCAGCCAGGCGATGAAAATGCCATGGGAAACCTGGCCCGGTACATTATCCGGGCGTCTTTCTCCCAGGAGAGGATGACCTACATTCCAGACGACTCAGAGGTCATTTACCAGTCGAAGGATGGAAAGGAGGAGAAGGTCTTCGATGCCCTGGAATGGCTCGCGGCCATGTGTTCCCATGTTCCCAACAATGGGGAGCAAATGACAGAAGAAACTGGGCCAGGCTAATCCAGAAAATCTATGAAGTGGACCCCTTGACCTGCCCCAAATGTGCCGGAAGGATGAAAGTCATCAGTGTGATAGAAGACGAGGACGTGATCAAGAAGATCCTGAGACACCTGGGGCTTTGGGATCGGAAACCGAGACCACCACCCAAAGCGGATTCGCCACCAATGACTCTGGAATATCAAATCGACTATACGGATTCTCAGCTCCCCGCGTCTGATAAGTGGCTATATGTCGACCCGGTCTATCCTGAGACCTCCACCACCTGATTTTTGAAGAAAGAATTGGGGGCAAGGGGTTACTTCGCTCAAATTTACCCCATTTCCAGCCCTTCCTGCGTCATAGGAACACCCCAATCCTTCAACACATCGGGCCGTTTCCTACATTTGGCCCCTATATTGAGGCCTTTTGGTAAAACCCCAATATCCTGTGATCACATCTTCTTTGACACCCAAGCCCGTTTCCGCTATATTTTATCTTCAAAAAAGCGACTTCTTATCACCATCACCTATCACCATCACCCACTTCGGGTTAACCTTCCTCCACGCCTAACAACTTCTGTATATCCGGATGTCTTGACATCACTTTCAGGAACTGATCCGTGCGTCGTTCCAGGCGCCTTTTCAGGATTCTCACCACCGCTTCCATGAACCGGTACCCGATACTGTGGTCCTGCTCGAGAAGATCGCGGAATTTTTCACCAGAAATGGACATGACCTCACAGGGCTCGACGCATATGGAATATGCAGTGTAAAGCGAGTCCGGTACAAGCGCTGACCATCCAAATGAATAGCCGGGCTTCATGGACTCGAGAGAAATGGTGACATCCTTGGCCGCTTCTACTTCCAGAAGAACTTTTCCGGTAAGCAACATGTAAAAGAGGTCCGCCTCTTGACCCTCTTTAAAGATAACCGCGCCGTCGCCAAAAAGCTGTAGCTGCACAAGTGGTCGCATATTTTCAAGCATTGGATCTGTTAGATTGTCCAGGACATCTATCTTTCTCAGATCCTCAATTGAAACCATTAGTCGCCCTCCTGAGAAAACGTTGTCTAAGGTGACGCTCCGGCCAATCACATCATCCAGAAAATCACCAGGATAAAAGCGGCAGCGACCCCTGCCCCCAGACCAATGGGCAGGGTCCCTTCCGAGATATCCGTATAGATCTTTGTCTTCTTGAATTCCAGGATTTCGCCCCTGGTCCCTTTCAGGATCCAGAAACTCACCAGTGGCAGGAGCACAAGCCTTGCCACACTGTCCTTTGAAAAACGTGCTAAGGTCCCGGCGATGCCATTGACAAAGATCCTCTCACTGGCGTTGTTGAGGGTATTTAGGCCCCGGTCCATGATCCGGTAGAGGAGCCCCGCCCCCTTCCGATAGAACCAGTCTACGTCCAGATTGACGCACCTTTGCTCGGCCGGATAGATCCCTGAGAGCAGCAGGAGGCTGAAGGCGAGGGCCGAGAAGAAAAGGAGCTGGGTCTGACCCAATACATGTGGGGCCGTGTATGGGTTGTACGCCACATCAGTATAGGGGAGCAGCCGGTAAAGGAGCCATGGGTAAGAGCCAATAAAGATACACAGAAACGCTGTGATGCCCATGGCGAGAAGCATGTTGATGGGAGCTTCCTTGGGCCTCATCCCGGAGTCGTGCGAAAAGAAGGCAAAGTAGGGAATCTTTATCCCAGCATGGTGAAAAACGCCGGCCGAGGCAAATAGCAGGATAAACCATATGAGCTTCATGTGGCCCTCTCCGGCCGCATCCATGACCATTGACTTGCTTACGAAGCCGCTGAAAAGGGGAAAGGCCGATATGGAGGCGGCCCCCACCATACAGAATATGCAAGTGAGGGGCATGGTCTTGTACAGTCCACCGAGGGCGGTGCCGTTGATTTTTCCCGTCCGGTACATGACCGCTCCCATGGCCATAAAGAGCAGGGCCTTGAAAAGTATATCATTAAAGGCATGCGATACCGCCCCGTTAATAGCCAGGTGCGTTCCGATCCCTATCCCGCACACCATAAAACCTACTTGATTGATGAGGCTGTATGAGAGCACTCTTCTCAGGTCATTTTCTATTACTGCATAGAATATGGGAAATCCGGTCATGATAGCGCCGATCCATATCAGCGCCTCAGTGCCTGGAAAGGCCCTGGCAAGGGCGTAGACTGCGGATTTCGTGGTGAAGGCGCTTAGAAATATGGTTCCCGTAATGGTGGCTTCGGGATAGGCGTCTGTGAGCCAGGCATGAAGGAGAGGCCACGCACAGTTGAGGCCGAAGCCGAAAAAAATGAGATAGGTATCAAGTCCTTTCAGACCCAGGTAGCCAACCTCAATGGAGCCAGTCTGCTTGACGTGGAGCACTATGCCGGCCAGGAGGCAAAGACCTCCTGCAGCGTGGACCAGGAGGTACCTGAATCCCGCGCCAAGTGATCTCCCGGTCCTTCTTCCCCAGATGAGAAAGATGGATGAGATGGTCAGCATCTCCCAGAAAATAAAGAAGGAAAAAAAGTCGCCCGCAAAGACCACTCCCAGTGCACTCCCGGCATAGACGAGACCTGCCATATGCTGCAGGTCGTCTTTGACGTGAAGGGCATATAGGATTGCTATGAGTGAGATTAGATGAAAGATATAGCCAAAGAGGAGACTGAGCCTGTCCACCTTGCCCAGTATCAGGTGATGGTCAAGGAACCTGAGAATCCAGTGATTCCCTTCAGGGATGCTTATCAGATTCAAAAAGCCGACAACGGGGATCAATAACAGAAATGCGCTTTTCCATCTGCCCTTGAAAAAGGGGACCAGCAGGGCCGAACAGATGAATATCAATGCAGGAGGCACGGGATTAGTCATAGTAGTCCTCCCGCCTCTTTACCAGGGGGCGCAGGATGTACTTTGCCGCAAGGACGAGGGCCACGCATGCCACAAACCCGAAGACCGCATAAAATTCCGGCCATGATTCCCAGGGGAAATGCGGGTGTTTGGAAACTAAAAATTCTATGAGGAGGAGCACCAGCAGAGAGGAAAAAAAGGATCGAAGCAGTATCTTCACGTTTCTGGGGTCGTCAAAAAGATATTTTTTTGATGCTGCATTAGGGGTGCTGGATTCTGGCCCTTGGTTTTGGCTTTCCTTTTCCATGGTCGGGCTCTCCTGATTTTTTAGATCAATACTTACTCCATTTCAGCCTCTGACCTCAACCATTCGTGCCGCCTGCTTACGGAGCAGGGTTTTGCCCGGTCAACCTGTTGAAATATCAGAGGTCAAATTCTGCACTAAACCGATCATGCACACATATGAGTCCATTTTGCAAATTTTCAGAGTGTCATTAGAAGGATAATCCCAAGGTACAGGACTCCCACGCCGATTGCTATGAAGAAGACAGTTCGGTATGGGGGGACTGGCTCATGGGAAAGTTCCATTTTTCCTTCTATTTCGTCATCTCTCTTTCGTGTCATATGCCTGTTATGCCCCTGTGATTTTTAGGACCATCATTGTGGCCAGCCTGTAAAAGGGTTGAGGTATGAAAAGCAACACTATGGAGACAGCGGCAGTGATCACCAGAGGGACCACGCAGAAGGCTGGCGCTTCTTTAACTCCGCTTTCGAACATGCTTTCCTGGGGCCCGCAAAAGAACGCCCTGTATACGATGGGCATAAAATATGCGGCATTGAGAAACGAACTCAGAAGCAACACCAGCAGGATCGGCATCTGATGGGCTTCAAGTGAGCCCAGCGCAAGATACCATTTGCTCAGAAACCCACCACAGGGCGGCATCCCGATAATACTCAGGGAGGCCACGAAAAAGGCGGTCATGGTGATGGGCATCCGCCTGCCGATTCCCACCATCTCGCTTATGTTCTTTTTGCCGGTTGCGACGAAAATTGCCCCGGCACAGAAAAACAGGGTGATCTTGCCGAAGGCATGCATGGCTATATGGATCAAACCCCCCGTTATCCCTTTTGGAGAAAGCAGGCCCACGCCTAACACAATGTAAGAGAGCTGGGCAATGGTGGAGAAGGCAAGGAGCCGCTTGAGCTCGTTCTGGGACAGTGCAATGAATGAGCCCATGAGAATTGTAACAGAAGCCACAAGGGCAATAAAGGGGCCGAGGTTCAGGGAGTGGAGCAAGTCGATCCCGAATACGCCTGTAAGCACGCGAACCACGCTGAACACTCCCACCTTGACCACTGCCACCGCATGGAGCAGTGCACTGACCGGCGTTGGGGCTACCATGGCAGCCGGGAGCCATGCGTGGAGCGGCATGATGGCGGCTTTGGCAAAGCCGAAGATGAACAGTATGAGAAGCAGGGACATCAGGGGCTTTGATCCCGCCCCTGTTAGGAAGCCATGGCTGCTGAACTCCAGTGTCCCCGAAAGGTTATATGCAATCACCATAGCGGGGAGGACCAGGCCGATCGAAGTCCCCACTATGTAAAAGAGATACTTGCGGCCGGACCTGCGCGCCTCTTGATCCTGGTGGTGGGTTACCAGCGGATAAGTGGCAAAGGATAGCATCTCGTAGAACAGGTAGAGAGTGAGCAAGTTGGCTGAAAAAGCGACTCCTATGGTAGCCGATAGGGCAAGGGCGAAAAAGCAGAAGTACCGGGTTTGACTGTGCTCGTTCAGCCCTCGCATATAGCCGATGGAATAGGCCGAGGTTACGATCCAGAGCGAGGATGATACGATTGCAAACAGCATCCCCAGGGCGTCCACCCTGAACCTGATCGCCGCCCCGGGCAAAAATTCGGCCACGGTATAGACGATCTCCGTCCCGGTCAGGATCACCGGAAGCATGGAAATGACGATGGCGAACTTGGCCGCAGCGGCCACGAATGTCCATGCCTCCCTGACATTGGGAGACCTGCTGGATACGAGAATCGGCGTGACCGCCAGTGACACCAGCACGGCCAACAGGGGTTTTATTGACGTGACGGTTTCCATTACACAATGCCCGGTGGAACGGCCAAGCGGATGACATTGTTTACAATGGCCCCGGTATAGAGCCCCACGACTACCAGCCCGACTGCCACAAGGTAAAGCGGAACCAGCATCGAGAGGGGCGCCTCTTCAATACTTCCCTGGCTGTGACCGCCTCCATGTGCCTCTGTTGGAGATTCATAATACCCGATCTCAAAAATCCTGAAGAATAGCACTACATTTACAAGGCTGCTGAAAAGCAATGCAGCCACAAAAGCATAGTGACCGGCCTGGATGCCACCCCAGAGCAGGTACCATTTGCTGAAAAATCCGCATGTGGGCGGCACGCCGATAATGGAAAGCGCCCCGATGGCGAAGGCGCCCATAGTGAAAGGCATTTTGCGGAATAAGCCTCGGAGGTCCTCAAAGGAATGGCCTTTCATCCTGTAAACGATATTGCCGACTACCAGAAAAACACAGAGCGTCATTAGGGCGTCATTTACCAGGTGAAGGATGGCCCCTGTCATACCCGCCCGATTGCCCAGCCAGGCCCCGCCAACCATGTACCCCACCTCCGCAACAATAATATAGGTGAGCATCTTTTTCAGGTTGCGGGCCGTGAGGGCCAAGATGGCTCCCATGGAGATCGCGATCACTGCAAGCCATACAATTGAGCGATTGATGTCAATAGCGGAGAAAACAAAATCCGGGGTAAATACGGTCAGCATCAGTCGAAGCATCACATAGACCATAACCTTTGTCATTAGGGGCGCGATCAGACTGCTTGCAGCCGAGGGAGCGAAAGTGTAAGCGTTGGGCAACCAGGCATGGAGCGGGAAAAAGGCCATCTTCAGCCAGACTCCCACCATACAGATAATGAAGGCCGAAAGCACTGCCCTGGATTGGTAAAGCGACGGGAGGATCGCGGAGATGTCCGCCATGTTCAGGGAGCCGGTAACAATATATAAATACCCGATCCCCAGGAGGTAGAAACAGGCGCCGATTGTTCCCATGTAGACATAATTGAGACTTGCCAGTGGGGCCCTGTCTTCCTCCCCCATGGCGATAAGGCCGTAACCTGTAAGGGACGCAATTTCCAACAGCACATAAAGGTTGAATGCATCTCCGGTTACGGTTATTCCCAAGAGTCCAGTGACGAAAAGCACATACAGGGTGTAGAAGGCGCCGAGCTTTTCCGAGAATTCCCGCTCTACCGACCTGTAGGTGGAGATCAGATTGATGAGGGCGACTAAGGAGACTACCACCAGGACCAGGCCATTGAGGTAGTCCACGCGGTAGGCGATGCCCCAGGGAGGCGCCCATCCTCCCAATCGATACAATACTACATTTTTGTGGATTACCTTTGACAGGAGACCTGCAGAGAAAAATGAGGCGCTGGCCAGTGCGGCCACTGCAATAGGGAAACAGAGCCTTTTGTTCAGCCAGCCCGAGATGCTGATCAGAAAGGCTGAAAGCAGCGGAACGGTCACAAGGAGAACAGGGTAATGCTGGCTCATTTTTCCCTTATTTGCGCAAGGATTTCGTCTTCCTCCAGGCTCTGGTAGCGATGATAGATTTTTATGGCCAGGGCCAAGGCGACGCCGAGAGTCGCTACGGAGACCACAATGGCGGTCAGCATTAGAACGTGAGGAAGCGGATTTATGTATTCGGCGGCATGCACCACATGAGAAGCGGCGCCGTGGTCATGTTTGATAATAGGGATCGTACCTCCTTTTTTTGAACCAATGGATACGTAGAAAAGGATAATGGCGGTTTGGAAAATATTCATGCCCACGATCTTTTTTACCAGGTTGTTTTTGGCGATCATGGCATAGAGGCCGATCATCATGAGTGTAATATAGATCCAATAGTTGTATTTGGTGAGTATCTCTGAAAGGAGTTGGGTCATTGTCTTCTACAGTCCCTCGTCATACCTGCCGGCTGACGACACGTTGTTGTAAATGCGGATCATGGTGGCCATGACCGCTATCCCCACGCCGATTTCCACCATGAAGATACCGTTTGATCGGGCCATGACAGGGTCGCAGCGGAAAAGAGGGGCAAGGATGCCGTAGTCGAGGAAATTCTCGCCCATGGCAAGACAGAGGGCTCCGGTCCCGGCATAAATGAGGACGCCGGCTGCGCAAAGAAGGGCGTTGACCTTTTCACCCATTCTTTGAAGGGAGCTCCTCAGGTCATGGGACATGGCCAGGACAATGACGCTCGCCCCCAGTATGACCCCTCCCTGGAATCCTCCCCCGGGGCTGTGGTGGCCGAAGGCTATGACGTAGAGCGCGAAGAGCTGGATAAACGGGATCAGGATTCGGCAAACGGTCTTGATAATCAGGTCCTGGGGCACCCAGTGGGCGTCTATCCTCTCGAACTCCTCCAGGTCCGATGGGGCCTTTCGACCGTCTTTGATGCGGATTGTCATCCCGGTCAGGCTGTGTCGGAACAGTTGTTCCTCGGGGCCTTCTTCCACGCGTATTCTCAGGAGGAGGAAGCAGGCCACACCTGCGGCAAAGATCACCGTAGTCTCGAACATGGTGTCGTATCCCCGGTAGTCGGCGAGCACGGCGGTAACAACATTGGGGACGGCGGTTTCCTCAATGCTCTTTTCGATATAGCGGGGCGACACGTGGGTGCTTGCGGGCGATTGGGGGTAGGCCCATGGAGGGAAGTCAGCGGTTGCATAAATGAGCAAGCCCCCTGTTAGAATAACTATAAGCAGTCCCGCGGCTTTCAATCCTTTGTCCTCCGTGTTGTCCTGAATACCGCTCCCACAAAGAAGACCGTGCTGACACCGGCCCCCACCGATGCTTCGGTAAAGGCCACATCCACCGCTCCCATAATGGACCAGAGCAGGCACATCAGGAAGCTGTAAGCGCCGAATAGAATGGCGGTGCCCAGGAGGTCTTTGATGTAGATGGCCCCCACGGCGGTTACCACGACAAGGGTCAGGATAGCCAGGTCCAGTTGCCAGATCACGATTATCTCCTCCGATCTCCTTTGGTCCAAGGGCCAAGCCCAGCTCTCATACCGGCATCCACAATGCCATGGATGGCCGTGGGGCTGGAAAGGAAGACAAAGGCTACGATTAGGATTATTTTCAGGCTGGTGAGCATGTTGCCCAGAGTGAAATGATGCAGGTTGTATAAAGAGAGGGCGCCCATCATGAGCAACGATCCCATGGTATCCAGCTTGCCGGCAGGGTGGAGCCGGGAGTAAAAATCGGGGAACCGGAGTATCCCCACGGCGCCTCCGGTAAAAAAGACCAGACCGCACACCAAGAAAAAAATCACGACAAAATCCATCCCCTCAGCCTCCCCGGAAGGGGTTATTTCATCTCTTTATAGAGCCCTTTTCTTTTCTGAAAATACCTTGATGCGGCAAGCACGGCTATAAAATTAAGCATGGCGTAGGCCATGGCGATATCCACGAACATGTCCACCCGCTCATAGATGAGCCCGATCAGTATAAGCAATACCACAGTTTTGCTGCCTACGGCGTTGACCCCGATCAGCCGGTCCAGTACGGTTGGCCCGAAGATACCCCGATAGAGCGAGAGCACCATTATTAGACACAGATAAAGGCTTACAAAGAGAAACAGGGTTTCCATCATTGTTCTCCAAAGGCCCGTGCGATTCTATCTTCCATCTCCCCCGGCAGCCCTTCCCTTGACTTCTCATCAATGGCGTGGACGCTGAAGTCCCCGTCCAAAGAGACATATACCGTAATAGTGCCTGGGGTGAGGGTGATGGAATTGGCAAAGGTGACCAGGGAGAGGTCCTTTCTCAATTTGCTCTGGAACCTCACGATCTGCGGGTCAATGAGCTCCATCATCCTTGGGTGGAAGGAAAGGTATAGGACATGGAGGTTGGCAAGAAAAATCTGGTAAAGCAACCAGGGAACATAGCTCACGAAACGGATCCATGCGCCCAGGAGGCCTCTGGCCCTTGGCTCCGGGAAAAGAAGATCTCTTGAAAACAGGGTCACAATGACACAGGACAGGACCCCAAGGGTCAGGTGAAAGAGATCGAATCTGCCTGAGAGCACAATCCAGAGGGAGAACAGAATGAAAAAGGTGACTATGGAAGCAGGGACGCCCCCTCTTTCAGGGAGCGATGCGGAAAGGGAATCCGATTCATCGGACTCCCTTTGTTGGCGCATGGTATTTCTGATCTCTCTATCGTCCACCGGGGCCTCTTTTCCATGACAGGTTCAAAAGTGCGTTTCGCAGAAAGTATCCCGATGCCCTTTCTTTAAGGGCTGATCTCCGCTTGATTGCGAGAAAGCGGCACCTTTACAGTAAAGGTGGTGCCTTCACCCACTTTACTTTCGAAGTCAATCTCGCCCCCCAGGTTTCTGATGATATTCTGGCAGATGGGAAGCCCCAGGCCGGTGCCCTTCCCGGGCGGCTTGGTAGTATAAAAGAGGCTGAAAATTTTTTCCTGGTCTTCTTCGGCAATTCCCGGGCCGTTGTCCGAAATCATGATTGTCACATATGACTCCGAGCGGGAGCAGCGCAACTCAATGCGTCCATCCTTGGCGCCTTTTTCCTTTAAGGCGTAGATGGCGTTGCTCAGCAGATTGACGAAGACCTGCTCCAACATCCGGGGGTCGGACTGAACGACACATGGGCTGCTTTCAATGTCAAAGACGATTTCGATCTTGCCATGCTTCAATTCCGGGTTTAAGAAGCCTATGGTTTTCTCCAGGACCTCCCGGAGGTTGCACTCCGAACTTGATGGGGTGGAATCCCTTGCAAAGGTCAACAGCTGGACCGTAATGTTCCGGCACCTCTTGGTCTGCTCCCCGATATTGTTAATGGCCATGTCGAGCTCTTCCCGGTCCTCTCGGCTCAGGCCTTTGGCATCTGCCACGACCGTGCCAGCCCATCCAGCGATTTCCCCGATCACTGCAATTGGATTGTTGAGTTCGTGAACGATATCTGCAGCGATTCGGCCGATCTCCGCCAGTCTGTCTATGCGGATGAGATCTTCTCTTAATTTCTCCGAAACCGTGATATCCCTGCATATGCCGATGGTCCCCGTCTTCTCCCCTGCCTCGTTGGTTAGATTTGTCAGGGTCAGGAAACAATGTACACCATGGCCCTGTTTGTGCCGCAGGGACATTTCCTGCCTTGTGGCGCCATCCTGGTTTCGGGAAGCTGTCAGGAGTTTTTCGAATGCGGCGGGATTTGTTGCAAAGGACTGGATCGAACGGCCGATCACCTCATTTAGGGTATACCCCAAGACTTTTTCTCCACCCTTGCTGAAGGAAATAATCCGCCCTTCCGTATCGGTGGAAAAGATTAGGTCATTCGAGTTTTCTAAAATACACTGTAAGTATTGCCGGGCCTGTTGAGGCTCGATCTGGGGGGGGAGCACCTCTTGAGAGACCTTTTTCTGTTGGTCCTGGAGGGAATCACTCGATTCCATAGATCTTTCGGAGTTTGCTTATAGCCTTTCTTATACCTTTGGCCCCTAAGCCTGACTTATGAATCTCCTCAACTTGCTTCTGGAATTCGGCGGTTTGCAACTCCACTTTGCGGTTGTAGGCTTCCTTTATGGTCTCCACAAGGTTTTCATAGTCGATCGGTTTGAGAAGGTATTTGAAGGCGTCCTGCTGGCCGCTTTCCAGTGCGGAGTCGATGGAACCGTGGCCGGTAAGGACGATACACTGGAGAAACTTTTGGATTTTTTTGAGCCCTTTTTGGGCTTCAACGCCATCCATGCCCGGCATTTTGAGGTCCACAACAGCTACGTCGAATTCTTCCTCGCTGGCTGCCTCGAGGGCTTCTTCACCGGAAAAGGTCGCCTTGACCGTGAATCCTTCCCTCAGAAGACGTTTGGAGAGGTATTCAATTAGAGTTTCTTCGTCATCTATCAAGAGCACCCTAATGTCCGGTCTTCCGTTCATCATTTACTCCTCTGCGGCTTGTTAGGGGGTAAAAAATGGATTGAGTCAGGACAACATCGGTAACTTTATTCTGGAGGCCCCCCTTTGTCAACTGATTTTCTGAAGAGCTCTATGTGACAGTAAAATCCGTGTTACCAAATTTTTTTGACCCGTTCCCCCTTATTGCCCTATATTACCCATCACGTGACAGCGCTTTCCCGTCCAATTGATTTATGGCTTCCTGGGAGGTTGACGGATGATACCAAAGGCCGCCATTGTCGTACTCGGCACGTTCGACTCTAAGCCCGATGAGCTCTTTTTTCTGGAGCAAAGGATCAAACAGAGAGGATTTCCCGTGTTGACCATCCATGTGGGTACCGGGGGGCCTTGCCCGCTTCCCGTTGATTTGGATCTTTATGGAGAAGCTTTCCAACCTAAAGAGGCTGGCTCTCAAGACCGGGATGAGGTCATCAGTAAGATGATCGCACGGGCTAAGGCCAAGGTCCGGCAACTTTACAGAAACGGGAAGATTTCCGGCGTCATCTCCGCAGGAGGGGGAACCGGGACCCACCTGGGTACCAGTATAATGCGGGTTCTCCCTCTGGGTGTGCCCAAGGTCATGATCTCTACGGTGGCATCCAGGGATATGAGCGTCATAGTGGGCACCAAGGACATTACCATGATTCACAGTGTGGCGGATATGCTGGGGGTAAACAGCATCACTGGAAAGGTGTTGGATAGTGCCGCCGGCGCCATTTGCGGCATGGTGCAATCCAAATGGGCGCCCGAGGGGCAGAGGAAGCGTATCGCGTTGAGCATGTTTGGCTTTGTCACCAAAGGGGCTGAGAAGATCAAATCAGCCCTGGAAGAGAGGGGCTACGAAGTGGTTGCCTTTCATGCCAACGGCACCGGGGGCATGGCCATGGAAGAGCTGGCCTTGGAGGGATATTTTGACGGTATCCTTGATTTTGCCACCCATGAACTGGCAGATGAACTGAAAGGTGGTTACTGCGCGGGGATCGGCCCTGGAAGGCTTTTGCCTCCTGCTGGGACACAGATTCCCCGGCTTGTGGTACCGGGAGGGCTGGATTGTGCTGTGCTGGAATTCACGCGCGACAGTGTCCCTAAAGAGTACAGGGACCGGCGTATATTCTTCTATGATTTTCGCTCCGCGGTCCGTCTCAGCCGGGAAGAGACCCTTTGTCTGGCAGATCAACTAACTGACAAGATAAATCGGGATCCCCGACACGTTAGGGTACTTATACCCGCCCGTGGGTGGTCAGAAGCTGATCGACAAGGAGCACCTCTTTATGATCCCGAGTTGAATGCACTGTTTGTGGAAAGGTTGCGAAAGGATCTGGATCGGAGAGTCGTTATTGAGGAGGTGGATTTTCACATTAATGACTCAGGTTTCGCAACCCTTGCAGCCGATACCATGGATAGGATGATAAAGGCCAACCAAGAAAGTACCCCGCCGCCCACCTGATTGGACTACACAGGACGCTTTACAGCATTTCCTTAGGCTGCCCGGTGGAGGCCAGCACGCTGCTCCACAGTCTCCCGTTGGGATCGATCTGTTTTCGCTTTGACACTGCCAAGGGTATGGGGACGTGGGTATACTGGCCGTTCCAGTATCCCACCACCATATTGGTGCGCCCGGCCATGCCGGCATGGACGGCATTATGGCCGAGAAGCAGACAAAAGACCGAGTCATGGGGGTTTGCGGGGAGGCTGCGGATCATATAGCTTGGATCAATGTATTTGAGGGTGACATCCATACCCTGATGCCGGAAGTACTCGGTGATCTGGGTTTTGAGGAATGTGCCTATATCACTCAACCGTATGTTCCCTGATGCGTCCCGCTCTTGGTTCTCCCCTAACAGGTCCTGACCGGCCCCCTCGGCCGCCACCACCACGGCATGGCGTCTGCTTTGCAGCCTTTCTTTCAATGCGGCGAGAAAGGCATCGAGAGAAAACGGGACTTCCGGAACCAGACAGAAATTGACCTCGCTGTTGGCCAGGGTTGCGTTGGCGGCGATGAACCCGGAGTTTCTCCCCATGAGCTTTACAAGGCCAATCCCGTTTCTTGCACCCGTGGCCTCTTCATGGGCTGCATAGATGGCGGTCCTGGACTCTGCCACGGCGGTTTCAAATCCGAACGATTTGCTCACATAGGAGATATCGTTATCTATGGTCTTGGGTATGCCGATAACACCGATTTTGAGCCTGCGTTTTTTTATCTCTTCTGAAATCGCCTGTGCGCCACGAAGTGTACCGTCTCCTCCGATGGTGAAGAGTATCCCCACGTTCATTCTCTCCAGTGTGTCCACCATCTCGCCCACATCCTGTGGCCCGCGTGATGCTCCAAGCAGTGTTCCACCCCTCTCATGGATATCCGCCACGAGCTCCGGGGTCAATTCTATAGGCTCATGACGGTACAGGGGGGAGAGGCCTTCGTAGCCATACCTGAAACCGAATACCGTCCTGACTCCGTAGTGGTGAAACAGGCTGAGAACCACCGCTCTTATAACGTCATTCAGGCCGGGGCAGATGCCACCGCACGTGACAATTCCGCACTTGAGCTTGGAGGGGTCAAAATAAATCTTTTCTCTGGGGCCGGCCATTTCAAAGCTGGGCGGCTTTTTCCCCCGTTTGAGGAGGGCCTCCACATCACGGGGATCGGTGTGATAAAGGACGGACTGTTTGTCATCCACAAATTTGATGCCGCTCATCGTGGTGGGGATGCGGCACTCGCCAAGCCTCGTTACCGAAAAGCGGGAGTTGTTTTTTTCCATAGCTCCTTCCTTGTCAAGGGTGGTTCAGAAACACAAAAATAGGCCCTATTTCCACTTGGCCAGCATGCCTGCCATGATGGTCCTGATGCCCTGATCCGGCCTTTCCGTGGGCGCGATCTTTTCCAGAATTTCGAGAAACGCGTTAGCTGGAGGGGAGAGGTGCTGTGTCTTCAGATATGCTATGCTGACATCGAGGTAAATCTTGCGGCCCCTGATAGGTATGGCAGCCAGCTTTCCCTCATGGAGCTCCAATGCAACCGCTTCCCTTACCACGAAAGAAACCCCTTCGCCCCTCTGGACCAATTGCTTTATGAATTCCGTATTGCTCGTCTCCATCAACACATTGGGTGTAATGCGATGCCGTTCGAACAGCTCGTTCACCAGTTTCCGGGTGCCCGAACCGACCTCTTTCATGATTATGGGCTCATCAGCCAGTTCCCTGATTGCAACGGGCCTTTTAGCGGCCAGCCGATGCCTTAGGGGGGCTATGAGCACCAATTCTTCATGGCTGAAAGGTATAAATTGGACGTCGGGATGCTCTTTGGCCTTGGCGATGATTGCAACCTCGTTCCTGAAGTCCAGGAGGCTTTGGATCATATCAGCCGAACTGCCCTCGTCCAGGTGTATCCTGATATGCGGGTAAGCCTGGTGGAAACTGGTTATCAGAAAAGGCATGAAATAACGGGCATAGGTCTTGGTGGTACCGAGCCGGAGGGCCCCGCGTTTCAGTTCCCTCATGTCTTCTATTGCGTTCTCTATTTGCTTCTCATATTCAAAGACTTTTTGCGCATACCCGTAAAGGGTTTTCCCCTCATCGGTGAGATAGAGTTTTCTGCCTTTTTTCTTGAAAAGCTTAAGGTTGCACTGGCCTTCAAGGAGCTTGATATGGGCGGTGACCGCTGGCTGGGTGATGAATAGCCTCCTGGCTGCCTGGGTGAAGCTCCGGTGTTTTGCTGCGTGGTAAAAGACCCTGAGCTGGTTGAAATTAATCATAGGGCTGTTCTCTCACTGTGGGGGTCATTAAGTAAATATTATGGAGAGAAAATAATCATAACTAAAACTTATACATATCATAATAAAAATGAAATTGACAGCCTCTTTTTCATGGGGGATCATATTTTTATTTGATATTTTGTCGATTACCCTTCCTGATATCCAAGCCTGATGTTTTCTTTCATCTTTGGGGGCAGGATGCCGGATCATATTATCACTCCTTTTTTAACCCAGCAATTAAACGGGAAGCTTTGTCTTTTTGTGCCAGTAAAGCAGGGCTCTATCTATTTGCCCTTTTGAGAGGGGCTGGTGGGCTTGTCCATTTGTTTACTTAACCACAAATCACAGAGGGAGGGTAGAAAATGGCAGAGGAAAAAACAGGCAGGTTTCCGGATCCACACGAGTTTCAAGTTCCTCCGGAGCTTGAAGGCTGGGAAGAAATGTATCCATCTCACTATCTCTTCTCGGAGGATAGAGGAGAGTGGGAAAGCGGTCAATTTTGGTATCAGGACAAGATCCATGCCCCGGAGCCTATGCCGCCCCTGGACTTGATCTTTCAGGAGGCCTGGCAGATCGCACTTTCCCAGTATACCACAAGGGTGTTTTGCATACCACCGGCCCAGGGGATCGCCCAGAGAATGGTTGGCTGCTACATGTACATCTGTGCAATAGCGCCTCCGCCAGATGAGATCATCGGCGAAAAGGCCCAGCTCTTTGAAAAACGGGTGTTTCATGTATTCGAGCACTACGACGAGCTGTGGGACAAATGGCTGGCCAAATTCAAGGCCTTGGGTGAGGAGATGGCCGCGGTGGAGGTCCCGAAGGGGCTTCCCAAGTATGTCCCGGACGACGAAGTGCTGCCCGCGCCCACAGGTTGCTATGTGAGCTATGATCTCATCGAGTGCTTTGACAAGCTGGTCAATCTCATGTTTAAGGGCTGGCAATACCACTTTGAAATGCTCAACCTGACCTATCTCGCCTACCTGATGTTTGCGGATGTATGCAGAAAACTCTTTCCCGGTATCAGTGAGAGCGCCATCGGCAAGATGGTGGCAGGCGCTTATGTGTCCATGTTCAAGCCCGAAGAGGAACTGTGCCGCCTCTCAAGATTGGCCACCTCGTTGAGCGGTGTGGCGGATGTGCTGAAAAGCGAGGCATCAGCAGAGGAAAAGAGGAACGAGCTCGAAAAGACCCCGGAAGGAAAGCAGTGGCTTGAGGAGTTCGAAAAGGCAAAAGATCCCTGGTTCTATGTGTCGTGTGGCAGCGGGTGGTTCCATTACGAGGGGAGCTGGATAACCAACCTGGAGATCCCTTACAGCTATATCAAGGGATATGTGGAAAGGCTTGGAAAGGGAGAGACGATTGAGCGCTCTTTGGATGAGATTGATAAACAGAGGGACCAGATTGTCAGTGAGTATCGGGCATTGATCAAGACCGACGAAGATAGGAAAGCCTTCGACGATGCCTACAACACCATCAGGACCATTTACAGGTATGCGGAAGACCACCTGTTCTGGGTGGAGCACTGGTTCCATACCATATGGTTTGACAAGATAAGGAATATCGGCCGCCTCCTGGTCGATAGCGGTATGCTGAACGAGGTGGACGATATCTTTATGTTCAACCGCTATGAAATCCCTGAGCTCCTGACCGAGGTAGCGACCGGCTGGGCCCTGGGTGTGGATATTCCCATGAGGGGCTCCTATTATAAGGCCAAGGCGGAAAAACGGAGAAAGATCTTGGATGCCGCCAAGAAGTGGATACCTGTACCTGCCTTGGGTGTGCCGCCGGAAGAGGTGGCTGAGCCTTTTACCATCATGCTGTGGGGAATTACCACGGACAAGGTGAAGGAATGGCTTAAGGGCGTTGAAGCTCCCAAGGCGGAGGATGTGAGCGAAATCAAAGGGTTCGCCTCATCGGCCGGTGTGGTGGAAGGACCGGCCCGTGTGCTCAAGTTGCTCAAGGATATCGTGGAGCTCCAGGCTGGCGAAATTTTAGTTTGCCCTTCCACGAATCCTTCCTGGGCGCCGGTTTTTACCAAGATCAAGGCTGCAGTGACTGATATCGGCGGACTCACAAGCCATGCTGCCATTGTATGCAGGGAATACGGCGTCCCATCAGTGACCGGTACGGGCGTGGCCACAGCTGTCATCAACACCGGAGACACTATCAGGGTCGACGGGGATACGGGCGTGGTCACTATTGTAAAAAGGGCCGGATAGGTCTGGGATTGGTACATTGGGGTAACGAAGTGTTGGCTCGAGGGACCTTTATGCCATCGCTCCGTTACCCTTGCTCCCTGTAATCATCAGTCAATAAGCGGACCGAGGGGGCGGGATATTTTCCCCTGCCTGCCTACTGTAGGTAGGCCTGCCCCCATTAACCGGCAGCCAGGTCGGTATCAGGGCAGGGGGGATATTTTTCTCCCTGCTTGCAGCAGGCAAGAGCGCCAAAAAATCATGGGAG
>JAOZOW010000123.1 GCA_029933075.1 Deltaproteobacteria bacterium
TCATTCTCCTTGACAGGACGAGCGCCCTCTCACTATTTTAAGCCCTGCATGGCGCGGATCTCTTTTTTAGAGGGGGAGAAGATGGGCAACTCTCGCATAGGGCTCGATCATGGAAGCGGCGGTGAAGCGACCCATTCACTGATCAACGATCTACTCCTGAAACGCCTGGACAACGATTACTTGAGGCCATTGGACGACAGCGCTGTTGTGCCGGTACCAGGGCAGACCCTGGCCATCACCACCGACTCATACGTGGTGGACCCGGTCTTCTTCCCCGGCGGCAACATCGGGAGCCTGGCAGTCCATGGGACCGTCAACGATCTGTGCATGCAGGGAGCCACCCCCTTATATCTCACCTTAGGCCTTATCTTGGAGGAAGGGCTCCCTCTGGATGATCTGAAAAAAATAGTGGATTCCGTTGCAGAGGCTTCCCTGGAAGCGGGCGTAAAAATAGTGACGGGGGATACCAAAGTAGTCCCCAAAGGGCATGCGGACAGGATTTTCATCAATACCTCGGGTATAGGTCTAATTCCCCCTGGCGTTGTGGTGGCAAGCCACAATGCCAGGCCCGGTGATGCCATCATTATCAACGGAAATATGGGGGAGCATGGCATGGCCATCCTGAGCCAGCGGGAAGGCCTCCAGTTCCACACTGAACTTGCAAGCGACAGCGCCCCCCTCAATGACTTGGTCACATCCATCCTGGACTCGAGCGCCCAAGTCCATGTGCTTAAAGACCCAACCCGCGGCGGAGTGGCAACCGCCCTGAACGAAATAGCCGACCAATCTGGTGTTGGAATTACTATCTTTGAAAAGGAACTCCCTGTCTCAAAAGCGGTACACGCTGCTTCCGAGATCCTGGGCCTCGACCCACTTTACGTGGCTAATGAGGGTAAGTGTCTGGTCTTTGCGGCCCAAGAGGATGCGTCCAAAGTGCTCCAGGCCATGAGACGCCACAAATATGGGAAAGATGCTAAAATCATCGGAGAGGTGACAGGGGAAAACCCTGGAAAAGTCCTGTTAAAGACAGGAATTGGGGGCACAAGGGTTCTTTCCATGCTCACAGGTGAGCAATTGCCCAGGATCTGCTAACTTCTTTCTTCCAAAGAAAGCGTGATGAGCCTGTCCACCAGCTCTGTAAGGGAAAGACCGGCAGTTCGTGCTGCCAAGGGAAAGAGACTGTTCTCTGTCATCCCCGGGATGGTATTTGTCTCCAGCAAAAAAATCTCGTCTTCTCGAATAATCATGTCGGTCCTGCTCCACACTCGGCACCATAAAGCCTTATGAGCGGCCTGCGCGCAGGCGATGACCTTCTCAGCCAATTTATTATTAATGGGGGCCGGGCAGATCTCTTTTGTGGCCCCCGGGGTGTACTTGGCTTCATAGTCAAAGAACCGATGCTCCTGACCCGGTACAATCTCAACAAGCGGGAGAGCCTCCAGCTTCCGCGTTCCCATGATGCAACAGGTGATTTCCCTACCATCAATATACTCTTCTACCATGACCTTGTCGTCATACTCAAAGGCCTTCTCTATGCCGGCTGAAAGCTCCTCGCGGTTCCCGCAAAGTGAAGTCCCAAGGCTTGACCCTTCGGATACCGGCTTCACTACAGTCCGAGGCCCAAGGACCTTCATGATCGCCTCCACCTCGTACGGCTCACCACGAGCCAAAAGCACATGCTCCGCAACCTTCAGGCCCTGATTTCTATAGCACTCTTTTGCCAAATGCTTGTTTAAGGCTATGGCACTGGCCAGGACTCCCGAGCCCACATACGCCACACCCAGCATTTCGAGAAATCCCTGGATACAGCCATCCTCACCAAACCTGCCGTGGAGCAGGCAAAACGCTATATCAATATTCCTCCCCGCTCTTATAAGAGCTCCTAAGTCGTCCCTCGGATCATAAAGGGCGACCTCATATTTTCCCTTATCCAAGGCCGCATAAACCGCGCTTCCGCTTTTGAGCGACACCTCGCGCTCCCCGGACCACCCACCAGCCAACAGAGCGACCCTTATTTTCTCCATGATTCTCCTCTCATGTGCGAGAATGTCATCGGCCCCTTAACCTCCCAGCGCCGCGGAGCCGAAAAATGGAGGGCAATAAAATGAAATTTGCCGAAAAACATCAAAAAATCGAGAAATCTTTAGATCCCCATTGTGGAAAAAGTTCTGCACAATGCCCCTGTTTTCTATAACCTGCTTGTTTTACAGTAAAAATTTATGGTCTCGTTTTTCCTCTTTTCTCAGCAGCTTAGCGGTGCCAGCCAAATTTCTTAAGAAGGAGTGGGGGCTTAGCTCCTGTTGAAAATGCGTATCCAGCTAAGTATTGGGTTGCAACCACGAACTTTGACACCAAGTTTCATCTTCATGTAGAACCCACAAGAAATTCCTGAGTCACTTTGTAAAGCTACCACAAAACATCACTTCTCACAATTCACCTTTAGATTCCTTGGAGACCGTAAATGCCAGCCGTTTGGGACGAGATCAAGAGCCGCCTGAGTGCTGTGCTTTCCAGAAGTAGTTTTGCACTCTGGATCGATCCGATCACGGTGATCGAAACAAAAAACAGGACCTTGGTGCTGGGCTGTCCCAACAAGTTTTCCAGAAACTGGGTGATGGAAAATTACATGGGGCTGATAGAGGAGGGCTTGCATAGCGCAGGGGCCAGCCACATGGATATCGTGCTGAAAGTCCAAGCCCCTACGAGAAAGAATCCCGCACCGCACCGAGATCTCCAGCCCGCACAGTTGTCGCTGCCTAATATGGCCCTGAGGCCCACAACTACTCCGCTCCGCTTTAACAGTGCTTTTACGTTCGACCGGTTCATCGTTGGGCGCTCAAACGAGTTCGCGTATTCTGCCTCTAGGGCGCTGGCTCAAGAAAGCCAGCTCAGCTATCAAACCTTGCTGATGCTCGCCAATACTGGCTTAGGAAAAACCCATCTCTCTCACGCAGTAGGCAATGCCATCCTGGAGCACAACCCCACATGCCGGGTACTTTACACAACCGCTGAGCAGTTTACCAATGAACTTATCTCATCGCTCAAAAATAATCATATCAATGCCTTCAAGGAAAAATACCGTCGGGGCTGTGACGTCCTGCTCTTGGACGAAGTGCACTTTCTGAGTGGGAAACAAAAAACCCAGATGGAGCTGGGTTATACCTTGGATGTCCTTACCAACGATAACAAGAAAATCATATTCACCAGCTCAGTTGCGCCGAAAGATGTTCCCCGCCTGTCAAAGGAACTCTCGTCTCGGCTGACCTCCGGATTGGTTGCCACCATTGACAGCCCCGACTACGAAACGCGAGTCAAGATACTTGCAAAAAAGGCTTTTGAGCGGAACATGAAGCTATCCAAAGATATCCTCCACCTGCTCGCAAGCCGCCTCAAACGTGACGTTCGCCAACTGGAATGCGCCCTGAACTATCTAAAGGCCAAGTCGGAACTCCTTAAGGCAAGAATCGATACAGACTTAGCCAAGGACGTAATCCATTGTCTTGTTTCCGAGCGATGCGGCATCACCTCTGGAGACGTCAGGAAACTGGTGTGCAAGTATTATAAGGTGGACCCGGAGACCCTGAGCTCAAAGTCGAGAAAAAAAGAGCACGCATACCCCCGAAACGTATATGCTTACCTGTGTCGAAAATACACCCATGAAGCCTTAGAGCAAATCGCTAAGACCATAAACCGAAGCCACTCCACGGTGGTGTATGCCTCCGAACTCATTGAACGAAAAATTAAAACCGACCCCAGAGTAAGACACCAACTCGAATTTCTGAGCGAAAGACTCGAATCTCTGAGAAAATGAGTTTGTGAAAACACCGCCCCCCCTAAGAAAACTTTTCCTTTGGGTCCTGCTCTTCCTGTGCGCCCTGCTGACCGCATACCTCTCATTTATCTCTCTTGTCTCGGTTTGGGTAGGCCTTTGTCACCTCCATCAGTCTGGATTCTGGGTCCCAATCTTAGCGGGTCTTCTCTGCCTGGGGGCTGCGGTGCTGGGCTACCTGCGAATCGCAAGGTGCCTGCTACGCCAGACTAAAGAGGAAGACTTGATAAGCATCTAAGCCCTGTCCCCTCATCCACTTGAAGTTTAACCAGAGCTTTCCTCATAAAAAGAGCGCAGAAAATCCTCTTCCTTGGGCGAAAGATTGAAATGCTCTGCGGCCTCCTGAATGCACGATGAGATAGGCCGCTGATCATCCTCCTTCAGCCTCTCGGAAATATACTTAACCGCTTGGCGGACCTTTTCACCTTTTGGCTGTATTGTGGGCATTTAATATTTTCTCCTTTCAAACCCCGACACACCACCTGGAATCTCTTCCCAATTCAGGCAGTCGGGCGGTCTCTTTCCTCTCAGACCTGTCAGGAGATTCTCGGTGGCTCTCAAGGCCATTTTTGTGCGGGTTTCAACTGTTGCGCTGCCTATATGAGGTAGCAGGACCACGTTATCAAACTCCATTAGCCCTGGGCTCAGGGCCGGCTCCTTTTCATAAACATCCAGTCCCGCCCCTGCGATCCTACGCTCCTTCAGGGCCTCCACAAGGGCCAGCTCATCCACCACAGGGCCCCTGGATGTGTTGATCAGAAAAGCCCCTGGTTTCATGCTCTCGAGCTGTTCCCGTCCGATCATATGATATGTGGTAGGGGTCAGTGGAACGTGAAGCGTCACAATATCGGCCTCTCTTAATAAACTCTCCAGAGGCGCATAGCAGACCTGGAGTCGATCTTCCTCCGCTGCGTCAAGTCTGCTACGGCTGTAGTAAAGAATCGTCATATCAAAGCCCCTGGCGCGTTTTGCAACCGCCTTCCCGATGCGGCCCAACCCCACAATGCCGAGGGTCTTTCCATAAACATCTCTTCCCAAGAAAAGGAGAGGGGACCAGTACTGGAACTTCCCGCTTCTGGTCCTCTTGTCCCCTTCCACAACGCGTCTTGCCACCGCAAGTACAAGGGCAAAGGCGAGGTCCGCGGTCGCATCTGTCAGGACTTCCGGGGTGTTTGAAGCCAGGATGCCCTTTGCCGTAACTGCATCGAGGTCTATATTGTCATATCCGACACCTAAGTTGGCAATCATTTTGAGGTTCGGAGCCCTGTCAAGCAACTCTTTGTCAATCCTATCGGTGATCATGCAGAGGAGCCCCTGCTTGTCCGCAACGGCAGCAAGAAGGTCTTCTCTCTCCATAGGTCTTTCTGCCCCATGGGCCTCCAGGTCATGTTCCCGCTTTATAAGCGCAAGAGCCTCATCTGGAATCTTTCCGCTCACAAGCACCTTCAACTTCACACCTCCCACTGCACAGACACATCTCCCCAGAGCACCC
>JAOZOW010000014.1 GCA_029933075.1 Deltaproteobacteria bacterium
TTCATCCCTGCCTGTGCGTAGCACGCAGACAGGCACGGACAAGCCCGTGGTCTTCTGCGAAGGCGGATAAAAAAGGGCGGTGCGATCACTTGAAGTCGCCAACACAATCTCCATGGGCCGGTGTTACGCGATTAGCGGTTGCCTAACAAAGGGCGATTGTTCTATATTCCAACAATAAGAAATATGGTGAGGGCTGAGGTATGCGGATATTTAAGAAGGAAGAAGAAACCGGCGACCTTACGGAAATCGAAGAGATGAGGAGGACGGTTCATCGAGCGCATATGCCAGAGCATGTGGAGCAGGTGGCCGTGAAGGAAATAGACAGAATTTCAAAGATGGGGCCCTCCACCGCCGAATATACAATCGGAATCAATTATATCGATTACTTAGTCAGCCTACCTTGGAACAGGATGACCGAAGATCGTCTGGACATCAAGGCGGCCGAGACGATCCTGAATGAAGAACATTACGGCCTTTCCAAAATAAAAGACAGGATCCTCGAATACTTAGCCGTTAGAATTCTCAAGGCCTCCAAAAAACATAATATGCTGGTTGTCGATGACGAAAAAATGACCCGAATGAACCTCCAACATGTGCTTTCGAAAGAAGGATACCATGTAGTTACCGCTTCAAGCGGCCCCGAGGCCTTGGAGTTTCTCGAAAAGCAGAGTTTCGACATCATCCTCACCGACCTCAAGATGGAAAAGGTTGACGGATTGGGTGTCCTGGAAAAGGCAAAGGAAAAAGACCCGAGCACAGAGGTGATCATCATTACAGGATACGCCACTGTACCCACTGCAGTGGAAGCCATGAAAAAAGGATCGTACCATTTCCTCGCAAAACCGCTGAAGCTCGATGAGATACGCTCCACCGTACGGAAGGCATTGCAAAACAAGCGGGCCCAGCTCGAATCCAGGGGCCCTATCCTATGTTTCGTGGGCCCGCCAGGCACAGGAAAAACCTCTTTAGGGATGTCCATTGCAAGGAGCCTTCGTCGTAAATTCGTTCGCATCTCGCTTGCCGGCATGAAAGATGAGGCTGAAATCAGGGGGCACCGACGCAGTTATGTGGGGGCGCTTCCCGGTCGAATCATCCAAGAGATAAGGCGGGCGGAAACCAGGAACCCGGTCTTTATGCTGGATGAGCTTGACAAAATCGGACAGGATTTCAAAGGGGATCCAGCATCGGCCCTCCTGGAAGTCCTGGATCCTGAGCAGAACACCCATTTCATGGATCACTACCTTGATGTGCCCTTTGATCTCTCAAGGGTGATGTTTATCGCCACGGCCAATACCACCGATCCCATACCTGGTCCCCTGCTCGACCGCCTTGAGATCCTTACCCTTTCCGGATACACAGAAGATGAAAAGGAGAAAATCGCCTTCAAATATCTCATTCCCCGGGAAATAGAGGAAGCGGGTCTTTCCGACTCCCCCCCCGAATTCACAAAGGAGGCCGTTCACAGGATTATAAGGGAGTATACAAGAGAGGCGGGGCTCCGAAATCTCCAGCGGCAAATCGCTTCAATATGCCGCAAGACCGCCAGGGACAGCCTCAAATCAGATAAATCCTCAACACGTAAAATAATCACGCCAGAAATGGTTCAGGAACTTTTAGGCCCGAAAAAATATTATTTCGAAGTAACAGAGGCAAGAGACAGGGTGGGGGTGGCCACTGGGCTTGCATGGACGGAAACGGGTGGCGAGATCATATTCATCGAGGCCAGCAAGATGAGGGGGAAGGGGCACCTTATGCTCACCGGCTCCTTAGGCGATGTCATGAAGGAGTCCGCCCAGGCTGCCCTAAGCTACATTCGAAGTCATACCAAGGAATTGAATATCCCGGAAGATTTCTTTGACGCCCATGACATCCATATCCATGTCCCGGCAGGGGCGATCCCCAAAGACGGTCCTTCGGCCGGACTTACAATCGCTGTGGCGCTCATCTCTTTGCTTACAGATCGGCCCGTAAAGAGACAAGTAGCATTGACAGGGGAACTGACCCTGAGGGGGAGGATACTGCCTGTGGGGGGAGTGAGGGAAAAGGCCCTGGCAGCTCATAGGGCTGGAGTTACTTCGGTAGTCTTCCCGGCCAAAAACAACGCGGATCTGAAGGAGATCCCAGAGGAAATCAAAAGGGACCTGGAAATTATTGCAGTCAGTGAACTGGATCAAATCGTTGATAAGGTCTTGATGTAGGCGGGAGGGTCAAGCCTCTCCGCCATCCCCCGCCACCCGGGATCCAACGTAGCCGGGAAGGTGGCGGATCATCTCATCTATATCCCTGCTGTTATTGCTCAGGAATTTCAGAATATTGTCGGATTTCGTCTTGAGTATGAACCCGTTTTTTCCCTTGATCTCTCTTCCCTTTATAAGCATGCCATTATCATATAGATAGGCTACAATTGTATCATCGGCATCCAGTTGCACCTCGAATTTCTCTTTGAGGTATACCAGCCAACGGCCGAACTCTTCCGTATGTTCCAGGTGCTCAACCGGTATACCCAGCTCAAGGCTGAGGGGTTGCATGGTGCCGGGCATCAGCCTGGATCCCTCCAGGTAGTCAAGCACATGCGCCAACTGATGGACCAAGGCGGAATCCCCGATATCTGGAGAGATGGCCAGATAGATATGATCAGGGTCGGTTTTCATGGTTTTGTAAATGTTAATGAATATCCCTCCTCCCCGCGCTTCGGGGCCTTTCCGATATCCACTGCCGAAAATATTCAGGTCAGAATATGCCTTGAGATCCACAAATTTGATCCCAATGACGGTCCCGGTGAGCTCCTCCAGGTTCAGGGCATCGGCCATCTCACGGGCACGGCCGTAATTTACCTCGGGCAGGCTGGTGATCATAGCACTCATGGCCTCTGAAACTTCGCCAAGGCTGTCGAGGGCCAGTTCCTCCTCTCTTCCCATATGGCATTTCTTGAATTTCTTTCCGCTGCCACAGGGGCAGGGATCGTTTCTTCCAATCTTTCTCATGTCGGATCTTTTCAAATTCCCTCCTTTGGAGGTCCTTTGTATGGAATTTTCCTCTTAAGAGATCAGAGGCAGATAAGCACTGAAAGTGCTCCCCTTTCCAGGCTCGCTTTCCACTTTTATCCTTCCGTTGTGGGCCTCTACAATACTCTTTACAATAGGCAACCCTAAACCTGTCCCCGTAATAAACCTGGTTTTCTCATTTTTTACCCGATAAAATCTATCGAAAATCCGACTCAACTCCTCCTTCGGAATACCAATTCCTGTGTCGCTGACTCTGATACAGAAATAATCATTTTCAATATTGGCCGAGACCGTCACCCGCCCTCCTTCAGGCGTATAGTGAATGGCATTGGTAATAAGATTTGAAAGCACCTCCTCCATGTTTGCCCTATTGGCCACCACAGAAGGTAAATCAGGGGGGCAATCCGATTCGAGGCGGATGTGCTTGGCCTCTGCCTTGGCCTGATGAAATGCTACCTGCTGAGATAACAGGCTGCTCAAATCTACACTCTCCTTTTCCTGGGCAATCAAACCTGATTCGATTTTAGCAAGATCCAGCAATTCCGTAGTCAGATCAGAGAGTGTTTTGATCTTTTCCGCTGCTCTCAATAAAATATCTTTCTGCTTTGCCGTCAGTTCCCCTGCCAAACCATCGCAAACCACCTTGAGCTGTGCAAGAACCGAGTTCATAGGATTCCGAACTTCATGGGCAACCATTGAAACAAAGTCGGACTTGAGCTGGTCTATTTTTTTCAAAGCCGTTATGTCATGGAGTACGGTTATTGTGCCAAGATTTCGGCCCAGTCTGTCCCTGAAAGGAACACACCTGGCACTTAAAATGATTTCCTCTCCTTCCCTTTCCTGCCCGATCTTGAGTTCATCGGTCAGCTCAACGAATTCTTCTTTAGGCATGGCCAGCGCCTGGTCGATCATTCCCTTCAGCCTCTCATTCCGAACGCACTCTTCGATCGGAAGACCAATAGCCTTTTCTCCACTATGCCCTACCATCTTCAAAAAAGCCGGGTTGGCCAACGCCACCCTCTTTAGATTATCGGTGGCCATTACGCCACTGGCAAGCCGATTGATCAAAACCCTCATCCGGGATTTCTCGTTGGCAATATCCTGAAGGGTTCGCGTGTATTCAATAGCCTTGGATACGATGACCCGGAGCTGTTCCGGTGAAAAGGGTTTTGGGATGAAATCAAAGGCGCCTTTTTTCATGGCCTCGATGGAGTGTTCTACAGTGGCATATCCGGTTATGACAATAATAACCGCTTCGGGGTGAATTCCCTTGACATGAGCAAGCACTTCAAAGCCTGACAAGCCGGGCATCATGAGGTCCAGCAGTACAATATCATAATACCTCTCCTCGATCATTTTGATCCCCTGTTCCCCGGTCTCGGCTTTCTCCACTTCAAAGCCCTCCTGGGCCAGTACTTTCTGGCAGCCGTCTCTGATACGCTTTTCATCATCGATCACCAGGATCCTGGGCTTATAAGATATTTCTGAATCAATTTCTTTTGCCATAACTTCTTTCCCTTCGAAATCTATAGATTCCCGTGGTTTCCTAAGATCCCTCCTCACTGCCGTTCGGGGGTATATAAAGCGGAAGCTCCACAACGAATGTAGTCCCTTCCGGACCGGTTTCCTTGACAAAAATATTGCCGCCGTTTTCCTTGACAATCCCATATGCAGTGCTCAAACCGAGCCCTGTCCCTCTGCCCAGTTTTTTTGTGGTAAAGAACGGATCAAAGATTTTGGGCAGGTTCTCTTCTGAAATTCCGCTTCCCGTATCCGAGATTTCCAGGTATGACCTTTTGGCACGTTTGTCCCGATAAGTTTTGAATGTAAGCGTTCCTTTCATACGCATCGCGTCAATGGCATTGATCACCAAGTTAATCACCACCTGGATCAGTTGGTTTTTGTCGGCGGAGATTAACATCATCTCGTCGGACATCTGTTTTTCGATTCTGATGTTCAAAAACAGCCTTTGGTCTCGAATGAGGCCCAGACTTTGCTCAACAAGTTGGTTCATCTGAAAAATCTCCTTATTGGGGCTTGTCTGCCGGCTGTAAGCCAAGAGATTTTTCACGATATTTTTGCACCGGTTGGCATCCTCAATGACATATTCCAGGTCCTCCCTAATAGGACTGTCCTTCTCAAGACGCTCAAGGACCATGTTGCCGTAAAGGAGGATGCCGGTTAGGGGATTGTTGATCTCATGGGCCACACCCGCTGCCAGTTGACCCAACGATGCCATTTTCTCTGAATGGGCTACCTGGTCCTGGGCTTCTTTCAATTTCCTCTCCACGGCCAGTCTCTCTCTCAGATCATTATATATGCCCATGGTGGCCACCTCCCGACCTTCCTCATATATAATGGCGGCCGTTATCTCGACGGGAATTTCCTCACCATTCGCGTTGATGATGGTGATCTTTGTGGGTGGCAGCTTCCCTTTCCCGCCTATGGCTTCGTCCCTGAGCATTTTCATGATCTCTCTTGCCTTGCCCGGCGGATACACCTGTTCCACGCTGGCGGTTCCCAACACCTCTTCGGCCGCATAACCAAAGAGTTCTTCCGCTGCGTGATTCATGAAGAGGATCCTCCCTGTGCGGTCCGCCGCTACAATGGCACTTGCCGAACTCTGGATAACGCTCTCAAAGAATTCTTTTGTCTCCCTCAGTTCCCTCTCCAAGGCTTTCATTCTCGTTACATCCCGCACACTTTCCATGATGTACAGGATATTGCCGTCATCATCCAAAATAGGAGAAAAAACTCGATCCTCCCACCTCTCCTCGCCCTGGTCATCGGAATAGGATCTAAGGACGGAATGTCCCTTCTTTTCGTCTATGACTCTGGGAAGCGGGCACAGATCGGCCGCACAAGGCTCTTGGGAATTATAAAAAATCTCGTGGCATTTCCTGCCGATGATATCTTCCTTTCCCCCGAACTTTTCGAAGAAGACCTGGTTGGCATACGAAACCACTTTGTCCGGTCTTAGAATAAGGGTTGGAAAAGAAAGGGAATCAAAAACCCTTACCCTCCAGTCCATCTCTTCTGAAAATTTTTTGTTCATTACCGACATGGGCTCTTCTTTCCCGCCCCCTTTCATCAGGATCCAGGCAACTCAAAAACCTCTGAGAGGATCTTTTCGCTCTCGCTCAATCTTTCTTCCGGGAAAACCAAGTAAATGGAGGAGGCTGAACAGCCTGCCGCCAACAGGGGGACATCCCCCTTGGCCAGGGCGTCAAAAACGGTGTCGGCAATACCATATCGATCACCAAAATGAGGCCCGTAAAAATGGATCAGCCCCACCGATGGGATAACGTTTATCACGCCTCCCGGTTCCCTGCTGATAACTTGTTCCACACACTCGACAATCTTCTGCTCCCACTGATCTCTGATCAGCATCTGCATGGACAATCCCTGCCCACCTAAATCCTGACCCAATATCAGATAAAATTCTACCCCGGCATCCCCCAACCTCCAGAGCTCTAAACCTGCTTCTGACATCTGTGCGGAGGATAATCCGAACTTGATCAGAGAAAGGCCCCTCACCTTTGTAAATCCGTATGTCTTGATCCGGGGTTCCCAATAAACCGCTATCGTCTCCACGAGCTCATCTCCTGAGACAAAAAAGGCCCAAATCGTCACAGCCGATCGATGAGATCATCATCTTCCTTTCACGATCTCGCTTTGGGTTATGCGGAATTGCGGCCGAAAAGGCCGTTGTCCAGGGGGCAATTCCAGATACTCCTGCAAGACCTCCGCGGCCTCATCCAGACGGCCGTAATCGGTGACTAACGTGAGTGCGGATAAGGATGAGGCAAGTCCATGGATCGGGATTCGGGCTCTGCCTAAAGCAAACAGTGATAGTCCCAAGACTCTAACATCGGACTTATGGGGATAGACACTCAACAAGCCCGTGGAAGGAATAAATTCAACACACCCCCCCAGAGAGGCTTCGGCATTGATTAGATCTTGCACTTTAGCCTTCTGCTCAGCCGACATGCAGCAGACCAGTTGGACCTCCTCCCCAAAATAGGCGGTAGACAGGAAAGGGATATTTATTTTGTTTGACGCGAGAATACGGCAGAAATGACGCAGGGTATCTTTTGAATGAAAATGTCTCAGGATATTCAGTTGGAAGAGTTCCTCACTGAGCTTGATGCCCTCAATGCGAATTTTTTTCATTGCTTTGACGGGGCTGTGCCCGCGAAAATGGGATGCCGTCTACTGGGAAGGCCTACTCCCCGCTGCCATTTCATGAAAATGGAGAGGTGCGAAAATAGAAGCAAGCAATCCATAGGGATCCCCTCCGCCTTATAGAATAGACCACCCTCCAGGGGGAAAATTTTTAGCTTGTACAGCCGCGAGTCGACAACACGCCCCGGCGGGTATCAGCCTGCGTATCCTTTTACGATCTCCATCAACTTGTCCAAGTCAATGGGTTTAGGGATAAAATCATCCGCTAAGGTGGTGATTCCATCCCTGTGCATGTACCGGGTGGTGGTGACCGCCTCTCCTACCGCTGTAAGAAGGATGACGGTAATGTCTTTATATTCAGGGGATTGTTTAATTTCATCGCAAACCTGATAGCCGTTTTTGTTAGGCATCATCACGTCGAGGATGACCAGTTTCGGCTTTTCCTCCTTAATCTTCTCCCATGCCTGGACACCGTCATAGGCCTTCGCCACGCGGTAGTCCTCGCTCTCCAATTTCATACACACCGCTTCAACCAGATCCGGATCATCATCAACCACCAGAATGAGTTGCTTATCGCTCATGGTCTGCCTCCTTTAGAAATACCTCTCAAAGCGCACTTTACGCTTTCTTGAACTCCTTATGGTCTGGAATCTAACTACCGAACCGAAGGGGTGCCCATTTTCTCTCCCAACGAAGCCGAGAGAAAATGACCGCATTTTCCCCTCCCCGGTCTCGGGTACGTAGACATCTTTTTGCGAAAAATCTACCACAAAAAAAGCAACCGTGTAAACTACCTTATGGCCTCGGCAAAAGCCCGGCTCTTTCCACAATTTCGGGGACCTTCTGCTCCCATTCAATGGCCATAATGTGAAAGCCTCTGACCCCTTCCACTTCCTTCAACTGTTCGATCGTCTCCACGGCAATTTTGATGCCTTCTTCGGCCTGCCTGTCCTTCGAAACACCGGACATCCTCTTCACGACCTCATCAGGAACATCCATCCCAGGAACTCGGTTTTTCATGTACTTGGCCATCCCGGCCGATTTCATAGGGGTAATTCCCGCCAGTATATACACCTGTTCGTGCAGCCCTCTGTCCCTAACTCCATCCATCCACTTCGTAAATCTCTCTAAATTGTATACGCACTGGGTCTGTATGAAATCAACCCCCGCCTTTACCTTTTTGGCCAGCCGGGCCACTCGCAGCTCAAAAGGGTCGGCGAATGGGTTTGCGGCGGCGCCAATGAACATCTTTGGGGGATTTAGGATCTCATCACCTCCCTGGAATTTGCCTTCATCGCGCATCCCTTTCACCATTTGCACAAGCTGTATGGAATCAAGGTCATAGACATTGGCGGCCATAGGATGGTCCCCGAAATAGGGATGATCCCCGGATAGACATAGCATGGTGTCAATCCCATGAGAATAAGCCCCGAGTATGTCGCTTTGCATGGCGAGGCGATTGCGATCCCTGGTTACCATCTGCAGGACGGGGTTCAGCCCCATCTGCCTGATCAGGATGCAGGCTGCAAGACTGCACATCCTCACCACTGCCGTCTGATTGTCCGTGACATTGATAGCATCAACATATCCTTTTAGCATGCCGGCTTTCTCTTTGATTTTTTCCGGCAAAGCCCCCCGCGGAGGCCCGCATTCGGATGTAACAGCCAGATGACCTCCCGCCAAAATCTTTTCCAGTGCGCTTTCCGTCTTCATGATGCCAAATCCTCTCTAACAATTTTCCTCGGGCCGCCATCCCGGCTCGTCCGCCAGTCCTTAGCAGAAATAATATCTTCGTACCGTTTTTCCAGCCCCAAGGCCTTCAGCCTCTCCCATATCAACTGCCATGCACAGTCCACCTCGGGGCTTATCTCGCACTTCCCATCGGTAGAGCCCCCGCATGGCCCATTCAACAGCCGCTTGGAGCACCGGGCAATGGGACAGATCCCCCCTGTCAGCCCAAGGAGGCAATCTCCGCAGCCCTGACATCTCTCCGCCCAGACCCCTTGGCGCTCAGAGGCGCCCATAAACTTTGTATTCACGGCAGGAAATACTGGCTTGTCCTTGAAACGCCTTGCCACCTCCTGGACGCCACAACCGCAGGCCATGGAAAGCACCGCCCCGGCCTGATCAATGAAGTTCACCAGCTCCTCCACATACTCCGGGTCGCACTGCCTCTCCAAGGTCATCTCTCTCACTTCAAGGGTTCTGCCGCTCTTCATGCGGGCCATCTGAAGCGCGGAGGACAGAAGCGCCACCTCCTTTCTTCCCCCTGCTGCGCATACCGTGACGCATTCATTGCACCCCACCAGGAGGATGCGATCATAAGGTTCAAGGTATTCCAGAATCTCTTCTATAGGCTTCCTTTCCGCTGTGATCATCTCCCTTGCTCTCCTTTGCTTCGTAAGCGTCAGGCTCCCGCCGACTCCCTCTGGTTTAGAACCGCTCTGACGGGATTAGGACCCAACTTCCGAATTCTCTCTGTAAAATCCTTTGCGCTCTGGGCAAAACGCTCTCCCATACCCGCGGACATGCGGATCACCTCCACCCTTTCGCCCCCGATGCCGATCTCATCAAGCATTTTCTTCACATACGCTACTCTCTTAGCCGCCTTGATATTTCCATCCTTGAAATGGCAGTCACCCTCAAGGCAGCCGGCCACATACACGCCGTCCGCCCCCTTCTGGAATGCCCTCATTATGTGCAATGCGCTTACCTTTCCGCTGCACGGAACCCTGATGATCTTCACATTGGAGGGGTAGGAAAGCCTCATGCTTCCTGCCATGTCCGCTGCTGTATACGCGCAGTAGTGACAGCAAAAAGCCACAATTACCGGGCTAAAATGATCCATCACAATATCCCTTCCAGAAGGCTGTCCACCTTCGCCATGATCTGCTGGTCTTCATATTGCATCAATTGTATGGCGTGTGCGGGGCACTCCGCGGCGCAAAGACCGCACCCGTGACATTTGGCCGGATCGATCTCAGAATAACCATCCGCATTAATAAAAGGGACGTCAAAGGGGCAAATGCGTACACAGATCAGGCAGGCAGCGCACTTTTCCCCGTCCACTCTGGCCACCGAAGCTCCGAGATTGATAACGTCCTTTGCAAGAAGCGTCTGCGCCCTTCCCGCCGCTGCCTGGGCCTGGGCGATGCTTTCGCTGATGTCCTTGGGAGAGTGCGCGGTTCCGGCCACAAAGAAGCCGGGGACCGAAAGATCCACCGGTCTCAGCTTGACATGGTCCTCCAGAAAATATCCATCGACTGTCCTGTTCAGGTGAAAAATCGCGGAGAGGTCTTCTGTGGATTCGTCATCAGATACAAAACCGGTGCTCAAAGCAAGGCAATCCGCCAGGCAAGTGATCTTCCTGCCCAACACAGGTTCATAGAAGCTCACTTCTACCTGCTGATCCTCCCCCGCTTCAACTGAGGGCCGATCCTCCAGGCCATATCTAACGAATACAACTCCCTGCTCCCTTGCCCGACGATAATAATCCTCCTGAAATCCATATGTCCTCATATCCCGATAGAGCACAAAAATGTTTGCCTCGGGATTCAGCTTGCGTATTCTCAGGGCGTTCTTTACCGCAGACTGGCAACAGATCCGGGAGCAGTTGGGGTTTTCAGGGCATCTTGACCCGACGCATTGAATCATCACCACATTGTGCCATGCCTTCACCCTATCCGGGTGATCCTCGATAAATCCATCCAGATCGAGCTGGGTCATGACCGCCTCATGTTCATCCAACAGATACTCCCTGGGCCGGTTGGCCAGGGCGCCGGTTGCCAGGATAGTAGCGCCATGATTGATCTGGCGGTAGGCCAGCCTCGGACCGCTCTGGATGCCGGTCCTAAACATTCCTGGCATTCCTGAGTGATCCACAATGACGGCATTTAGCAGGACCTGGACGTTTTCGTGATTGATCGTCCTCTGAATCAGATCACTCATGTGGCGCTGCACGTCATCCCCCTCCAATGTCCTGCGGATATGCCTGGCCAGACCTCCCAGTGTCCCCGATCTTTCCACAAGATACACCTTGTAGCCCTTGTCCGCCAGGTTCAGGGCGGCGCTCATTCCGGCCACCCCTCCCCCGACTACGAGGATATCCTTGTTCATCGGAAGCAAGTGGTCTGTCAGGGGGCGAGACAGAGCAGCGCTGGATACGGCCATGCGTATCAGATCCTTGGCCTTATCGATGGATTCCTCCGGAGTGTCCGAATGCACCCATGTGTCCTGGTCCCTGATATTTGCCATCTCCAAGAGGTATTTGTTAAGGCCGGCCCTCTGAATGGTGTCCTGAAACAGGGTTTCGTGCGTTCTTGGAGAGCAGGCTCCCATCACGACCCTATTGAGTTTCTTCTCGACGATGACTTCCCGGATATGGGCGAGGGCCTCCCGCGAGCACCCGTGACCGACCATCTCGGATACTGCCACCCCAGGCAGGTTCCCGGCATATTCCACAATGCGGTCAACATCAATGACCCCGCCGATGTTGTATCCGCAGTCGCAGACAAATACCCCTATCCTTGCTTCCTCGCCGCTGACGTCACGCTCGGACGGTAGTTCCTCCTCCTCATCGAATGGGTATTCATCATCGGTCTTATCTGCCTCTTTTATAGCCTCCTGATAATTGGAGGCGAGACAAGCGGCTGCACTTGCTTGAACCATGGTCTCGGGAATATCTTTAGGGCTTTGAAAAAGCCCCGCCACGAAAACCCCTTCTCTGGATGTGCTTACAGGATCAAAACTTCTCGTTTCAACAAAATTGTGCTCGTTTAGCTGGATGCCCAGTCTACCGGCGAGCTCCACCAGATCCGCCGGGACCTGAAAACCGGTGGACAGAACCACCATGTCGAATACATCCTTCAGGGGCATGTCGCTTTGATCCGTACTATAGGTAATCGACAGATTCCCCGTTTCCCCGACCGGGATGACGCTGTGGGGTCGGCTGCGGACAAACTCTATGCCGTATTCATTCTTTGCGCGCTGGTAATAAAGCTCGTAATCCTTGCCGGAGGTCCTAATATCCATATAGAAGATGACCGTTTCGATATCGTTCTGGAACCGCTCCTTGGTGACGATGGCCTCTTTCAAGGCGAACATGCAGCAGGCGCTTGAACAGTATGGGGCAGCCACCTGATTGGTGTTACGAGACCCGACACATTGAATCCATGCGATCTTTTTCGGCGGTTTCCCATCCGAAGGCCTGACCAGCGCACCGAGGCTGGGACCGGAAGCCGATAAAATGCGTTCATATTCGAGGGAGGTGACCACATTGGGATATTTACCGTACCCGAAGTTTTCCAGGATACCAGGATGGAAAAGCGCAGCCCCTGGGGTGAGGACTATGGCGCTTACATCCAGTTCGACAACCTTCGCAATATCATCAGGGATGATGGCCCCGTCCTTGCAAACCTCAACCAATGCCTCTATGTTCCTGCATCTTGTCATGTCAATGGAATACGCATAAGGCGTGGCCTGGGGATAGCGCATACAGGTGGGCGCTCTATGGTCCAACCCGGGAGTAAAACGGACACATTCGGGGAATTTCTTATGGCATTCTCCGCAGGCGGTACATTTAGCCGGGTCAATAAACCGGGGATCGGTCTTCAAAGTGACCTTGAAATTTCCGGCCTCCCCTTCCACACGAGTTAGCTGAGTCAGGGTCATGAGCTCGATATGCAACTCGCGGCCGCTCTCAGACAAATGGGGGGACACGGTGCAAAGATCGCAGTTATTCGTGGGGAAGGTTCGATCCAGCAAAGTCATAAGCCCCCCGATGGAGGCCGCCTTGTCGATCAACACTACGTCTCTTTTGGCTTCAGCCAGATCCAGGGCCGTCTTGATTCCCCCGATGCCTCCGCCGATGACAAGCACTTTATTGTTCAATTGAAAACACTCCTATTCATCACAGTAGTCAAAGATCTCTCATTTCCGTTTTCCGCTAATATTGAGTTTCGAGGGGGAGATCACAGGCCTGAATAATCCAAGATGCTCGGAAGCTGATACTCCCATCCAAGGGTTACGATATGAACTCCCTGGGCAAGTTGCTTCAGATTCGCGACCATCTCACCCGCAATGCGTATGCATTCCAATTCCCTGTTACTTGCCTTGCGGATGCGGGAGATCAGCTCCTCCGAGATATGATAGGCGGGTAATGTCGTAGCCATATACCTGGCAATCCCCACAGATTTCAACAGGAAGACCGTTGGAATGAGGGGGACTCCCAATGGTTTGGCCTTCTCAACAAAAGAAGCAAAAAGATCCATATCAAACACGGGAGGGGTTATAATGAACTGGGCACCCGCTTCCACCTTTTTTTGCGCCAACTCAAGCTCGCGATCCAGCGCCTTGTCATCCACATAGGGTTCGATGGTACAGCCCACCGTGAAGATAGGGCTTCCCTTGAGTTCGATCCCAGCCAAGTCGACGCCCTCTTGGAGAGAACGTATTGCCTGCAGCAGACCTATTTCATCAAGGTCATTCACAGGTTTTGCATCGAAGTGATCCCCGTAGGCCATCTCCTCGCCCCGCGCCACCACAACATTCTGGATACCAAGCACATGGGCTGAAAGCAATTCCGCCTGAAGAGCAAGCCTGTTTCGATCGCGACAGCAGACGTGGATAATCGCCTCTATTCCCTGCTGATGCATGAGAACACCGCCTCCCAAGGCGCTCATCCTCATCATCCCGTCCCCCATATCCGGAATCACGACGGCATCCACCCGCCCTTTGATTCGTCGAGCATTGGTAATGAGCTCCGAGATATCCACCCCCTTCGGGGTATCCATCTCGGCCAGGACCACAAACTCACCCGATGACAGCTGCTTCTGAAAACTCATGGCTTCCCTTTCTCTTCCCCAAATCTATCCCAAAACCGGACGCTCCGCAAAATCAGTGCATCCGCAGGGTGGCCTCCCCGGGCAGTGCATGGGGACAACCGCTTCGAATCATCTCCCAAACGGCCTGCACCATAGGGCCAAAAGTAAAAATATTTAGTATTCAGCATATTTCGTGCCAGATGGAAACAAACGAGAGATGGCTCTAAGTGTTCAAAAATACAACGGTTTGGAAACAAAAACCTAAACGGAATATTTAAGCCGAGGAATCTCCCTGCAGTAGGGCAATACAGTTTATCGCAAGTATTGCAAAACCGCAGTTACCACGTCATCTCTTCGATGGAACGTTTCATTTCTTCTTCCTTTTTAGGGGATCTTCAATCCCGCGGATGAGAATGGATCCCGTTTTTCCCCAGTGTTACTGCTCGTGGAATAAGTAACTTACCCAAAATGAGAATGTCAAGCCTGGATAAAAAAAGAGACACGCTGGAAAAGCATCATCAAAGGGCCGAACCGATACTGACTTGATTTCCCGGCCGCGCTCTCTTTGGAAACACAAGCTCAATCTTCAATGATCATGTCTTTGTGGGCCTTATAGGACCAGCATGGGAGCGGACCGGATGTGCCTGTAGCGGGATCCAGCCGATGCCGGTAAGAGGCTTTGACATTCTGGGTCTCCATCATGTGGTCCCAGCCCCGGACAAAATAAGGACACTCGTCATTAAAGCATACCCACTGCCATTCCGAACTCCATGTGGAATAAACCGGGGTTCTCCATTTCTTCATCTCCACCCCGCAATGGGGGCATTTGGGGATTGCCTGCTGCTCCATAAATAGACTCCTCTCCTCCCTCAGGAGGGGCAGGGATTTTCCAATCCATTATACGCCTTTTCAAAAAAAGAACCAAATCTCACGTTTTGCTCTCCTGAGATTTGGCTCTTCATTTTTTAAGGTATGTGAAAGATGCTCCTAAGCAGTCCCCTTCTGCATCTCGTAGTACTTCTCCTTCACCCTTGTAAGGTAGATTACTACGGGCCTGTAAGCCAGGTGAGCCCACTTGGAAAAAGGCACTTCCAGCACCAACATGGGTATGGCAAACATAAGGTGAATGACATAGATTACATACGTGGCCATGGCCCAGTCCAGGAGGCGACAGAAGTGGATGAAGATCCCCGTCAACGTGGTGAGTTGGAGAAGGATCAGGAACATCCAGTCGGTCCCATGCGTGCTCTTATAAGGGGCCTTGCTCTTCTTGATTCTACCAATCAGGGCATAGGTAGTCCCATAAAGGATGGCAAATGTGGCATAGTACCCGAAGATACGCATGGGGTGGAAAAAGGGATAGATCACGTCCCTCTGAAATCGTATGGGTTCCCAGGCCAGTCCCACAAGCTCAATGCCGCCTGCAAGAAACACCGCCACCAACAAGAATGCCGTGCTATATCCCGTCATGATCAGGAGGTGAACAATCCACTGCATCCTGTCCGTACACTCACCGAACCGCTTCTGGGTAATAAAATGGATAATGAGCTCTTTGGCCTCGGTGGCATAGATCTCCAGGGGTACTTTCTTGAGCAGGTCCCCCATCACAAACTTCACGCACCGCCATGTATTGCTCAACAGGAAGAAGGTCAAAATAGCGGCCATGATGAGGTCGCCGATCTCAATGGCCGGCGCAGGCCACACGGAATTAAGGGCGGCGTGTTCCATGTTCGGATTATCGGCATGGAATATCCATAAGGCCAGCCCGACGAGAATCCCCACGATAGCCACGGCAATAATCTCAAAGGTTTCTGAAGTGTAAAACCTCCTTGCAAAACCTGTCCAGTCGTACTTGGAGGTCAAGAAACGTCGCATGACCATCATGGTTTCTCCGGGATCAGCGCCTCTGGGGCATCTGTCGGAGCAGTCCCCACAATAATAGCAGAGCCAAGGCTCGGCGCTTTGCAGGATCTTCTCCTCAAGTCCCAACTGGGCATACTTTACCAGCTTTCTCGGAAAGGGATTCTCTTCTGTAGAAAGCGGGCATATGGCCGTACAGTTCCCGCAATGAAAGCACTTGTTTGCGTCCTTTAGTCCAAATTCCTCAAGTTCCCTCATTAGATTCGGGTTAACCTTGGTACTCATGCTCATACCTCCTGATCGGTTCTGGCCCAACTTGTCGCGAAAGATTACCAGCCTTTGAACGGGTTCGGGCCGATCTCATCAATGGTGGCAGCGAACTCGTCCAAAAGGGCGGGAAGTTTCGGATAATCAATGATGGAAACGGTTTCGAACCGGACACGCTCTGACTCCAGCGCCAAGCGATCCAGGGTCTCGGAGACCTTGCTCAGCCGGATATCGGCCAGCTCGCTCCCCTTGATAAAGTGACACTGATAATCGTCCCCATGCTGACACCCCAAGAGGAGCACGCCGTCGATCCCCCTTGACAGGGTATCTGCAATCCATACCAAATTCATGGATCCAAGGCATCTGAGGGGGATAACCCTGATCCAGGCGTTATAGGTCATGCGGTTGATTCCCGCCATATCCAATGCCGGATAGGCATCGTTTTCACAGGCAAGCACAAGGATGCGAGGCTTTTCCTCATCCTCCTCAGGCACCTCAATGGATTTGATCATATCCCCGATGATTGGAACCGAGTAATTCTTGAATGAGATAATCCGCTCAGGGCAGGCCCCCATGCATACCCCGCATCGCCGACATCGGGTAGGCTGGGGCAGGGGGTTGGCTTCCTCATCTTCATTAATGGCACCAAAGGGACACTCCACGGTACATCGCTTGCACTGGGTGCAACGTTTCATTTCAAATTCAGGGTAAGTGAGGTCTCCCGCCCTCGGGTGGACAGCAGCCCCCCGGGAGGTCAGCTCAATACACTGGATCGCCTTCATAACGGCTCCTGCCGCATCCTCTTTGACGGAGGCAATGCCCATGGGGCGGCGAACGCAGCCTGCCGCATAAATCCCGGTCCTCCTGGTCTCGTAAGGGAAGCAGATGAAGTGGGAGTCAGGGAAATCATATTTCAATGCGGGCGGCTCGGGGCCCTGTCTGTAATCAAGGTTTAGGATATTGGAACGCCGAATCACATCGAGTGGCACTTCCAGTTCCTCTTCCTCCTTTTTCTCCTCCCCCTCGGCCTCTTTCTCCTCCTGCGCAACATCCGGGCCGAATGCCGTGGCAGGGACCATGCCGGTGGCTAAGACTACCATGTCGAGGTCCTCCAACAGAACGCTCTCGCCAAGGACCTCATCCAGGGTCTCCACGGCCAGCTTATCCCCCTCAGCCTTCACTTCGGGATCCTGAGACCGGATAAAGATGATTCCTGTCTCCTGGGCCTTGCGGTAGAGGTCTTCAGCCTGACCAAGAGTTCTCATCTCTTTATAAACGACAAACACATTGGCATCCGGGTTTTGCCCCTTTATCTGCAATGCCTGCTTCAGGGCCGTCACACAGCACACAGTAGAGCAATACGGCAGATGCTCGGGATCACGCTGTCCCGCGCATTGGAGAAACGCCACGTTGTTTACCTCTTTGCCGTCGCTCGGCCGGGTCACCTTGGCTCCTGTGTAGTTATCCTCAAACATGGTATTTGTTATCACATTTGGTGAGGCGCCGAATCCCAGCCTATCGTCGAGCTTTTCCGGGTCGTAGGGCACCCACCCGGCGGCCATTACAATGGCACCGATTGCATGCTCGGCGCTCGACCCGTTCTGCCTAATGGTGACCTGGAACACCCCTGGGCCACCGACCGTCTTTTCCACCTGTGCCCCAGTATAGACCTTGATCTTCTCATTTTCTGTCACGGCCTTGATCAGCTCGTCCAGGGGATTGTCCTGGAGATCTTTATAGGGGAATGTGGCGATCTGCTTTACCTTCTTTTGGAACCCCCCCAGTTCGGGCTCCTTTTCCACCAATACAACCGAAGCCCCGGCCTTGGCGGCCTCCAGCGCAGCGGTCATCCCCGTCAGACCACCCCCCACCACAAGAATGTCTCTGGAGAATTCCTGTTCGGGCTTGAAGGGTTCCGGCAATTCCATGGCATTTGCCTTGGCCAGTCCCATTCGCACGTAGTCTTCCGCCATCATCTGGGTGTCTTCATCGCCCGGCTTGTGGGACCATACTACCTGCTCCCGCAGATTGACCCTATCCACAATACAGTTCTCGAAGTCAAATACATCGTACAGGACCCTGGGCGAACAGGCTGCAACAACTATGGTATTGACTCCCTCATCGGCCATATCCTTCTTGATGAGTTCCAATCCCTCCTGGCCGCAAAGGTTCCCATGGGTTTTGCAAATGGCGGCGCTTCCTTCCTCATTGACCACCTCGGTAAGTTTCTCCATATCCAGGGCATCTCCAATACCGCACCCCGTACATATATAAACTGCTATCTTCTTTTCCATTGAGTCTACCTCCTCGCAATGGATTGAATGGCTTTAAGGGCCGCTGCCGTCCCATCCTGAACCGACTCCTGGACGCCCGTCGGGGTCCGTGTGCAACCTGCGGCATAAATTCCCGGTTTGGCGGTCTGGGAGGCAATAAACCCGTAATCGTCATAGGGCACTTCAACGGGAAGCGGTATCTGCGCCGTATTAGGCTCCATTCCCGTGGCAAGCACCACCAGATCCACGGTGATCTCCTGAAGGGCCTCTGCAGTGGTATCTTCTACCCGCAGGACGAGCTTTTTCCCGGTCTCATCCTGGTTGATCTGGGCTACCTTGCCCTTGAAAAACCGCACGTTCTCATCCGCCTTAATCTTGTTGTAGAAGTCCTCCATCCGATCCAAGGCCCTGATATCAATGAAAAAGATATAAATTTTCGCATCTGGATACTGCTCGCGAACATAGTTGGCATGTTTCATGGAAGCAAGGCAGCAAACGCCGGAACAAAAGGGCAAATGATTTTCATCCCTTGACCCGGCGCACTGGACAAACGCCACGCTTTCAGGGGCCTCTCCGTCCGAGGGGCGAACAATTTTCCCCTGTGTAGGACCGGTCCAGGAAGCAAGCCTTTCCATCATTACATTGGTGATCACGTCAGGGTACTGGCCAAAACCGTATGTGTCTAATTTGTTTGCATCATAGGGTTTCCAGCCGGTGGCCCACACAATGGACCCCACCTTCAATTCCATGGTCTTGGCCTCCATGGTGAGGTCAATGGCGTCGTACGGGCAGGCCTCCTTGACCTTTTCCGCTTCGTCACTCTTGACCAAGGCCGGGTCCAGCACATATCGCATGGGATATGCCATCACATGGGGCAGATAGGCCGCCTTCATCTTGTTCATGCCATAATTGAAGGGATTTTCGATCTCCATGGAGCAAGCCTCCGCACACTTGCCGCATGCGGTACACCTTTCGTTTACATATCGAGGATTAAGCTTGATGCTCACATCGAAGTTCCCTTCTTCCCCAGCGATACTCTCCACCTCGGCCATGGTGAAAACCCGCACCCTGGGATTCTGTCTGATCCGCCTGAAATTGATCTCCAGTCCGCAATAGGGCGGACACAGCTTGGGAAAGTAGTTGTGGAGCTGGGCGACCCTGCCTCCCAGGTATGGATTCCGCTCCACAAGATAGGTGTCATAGCCCGCTTCGGCGGCTTCAATTGCGGCGGTCAGACCGCTCATACCGCCACCGACCACCAAGATACTCTGGGTTTCTGCATTTGCCATACCAATCCTCCTCGGCTAATTGAAATCCACCAACCCCTCGACTCTCCATCAGGGAGAACCTCAAGAAGCTGTTTTCACATATAAAAGACACCTGGCCTCGGACCGCTATCACCAGCGATTCGGGCTGGCCATGTATACAAAATGTGAGGGGTTTATGCAAACAAAAAAATCAGAAATTCCTTAGAAAAATTGTGACTTAGAGCACAGTATACTTGGGGCCGCCTCCTCCTTCCGGAGGCACCCAGGTGATAATTTCATAGGGGTCTTTCACATCGCAAGTCTTACAGTGCACACAGTTGGAAAAATTGAGTTTCATACTTGGCTTTCCTGTCTCCTCATCGATCTCAAGCTCGTATACATTTGCGGGACAGAACCTCTGACAGGGGTTCTGATACTCTTCCCTGCACCGGGTGTAGCAGATATCCAAATCGGCGATTTTCAGGTGAGGGGGCTGTTGTTCCTCATGAGTGGTCCCCGAGTAATAGACATCGGTTTCCTTGTCAAAGGTCAACTCTCCGTCAAATTTAATGGCGCCCGTCTGTTCATCGGAGGGCGAATCCGTGCCGTAGAATTCCGAAACCTTTTTGAGACTGCTGAAATCCGGTTTTGAGTGGAGCCTGGGTTTGAGCACTCTCCCGCCCAGGAGGTACTGCAAGCCTCCCTTAATCATCCCCCACCACAGCCCTTTTTCAAAGGCCTGGTGGAAGTTCCGCGACTGATAAAGCTCCTTGCCTACACTGCTTTCAAGGATCGCGGTCTCATATTTCCCAAGCAGCGCCGCTGAAAAGTCCTCGTTTATCAGTCCTTCAAAGATCGTCTCGGCAGCCAGCATGCCCGACTTCATGGCCGCGTGTATCCCTTTGATTTTCTGGCTGATAAAGAGGCAGGCCGAATCACCAACAATCAAACCTCCGTCAAGGGCCAGCCTTGGAATCGAGAAATATCCTCCAACCGGGGCCGTCTTTGCGCCGTACTGGACCAGTTTCCCGTCTTTCAAGAGGCTGCTGATGAAAGGATGGAGTTTAAACTTCTGGAATTCCCGATGGGGGTCCAGAAAAGGGTCTTCATAATCCAGGCCCGTGAGCAATCCAAGAGACACATGGTTGTTTTTCATGCCATAAATGAACCCCCCGCCATAGGGCTTGCTGCCATAAGGGTAGCCCATGGTGTGGATCACATCTCCTGGTTCCATTCTCCCTTCCGGTAGCTCCCATACCTCTTTTACCCCGACCACATAACTCTGCGGATTTTTTCCGGCATCCAGGCCGAAACGCTTTATGAGCGTCTTTGTAAGACTGCCCCTGGAGCCCTCGCCAAATACCGTCACTTTGGCATGGAGGTCAATGCCCGGCTCGAAATTGGACTTCTTCTCTCCATCGGGCCCTATGCCCTTGTCACCCGTCCTCACGCCGATAACCCGATCACCATCATAGAGAACCTCTGTTCCGGCAAAACCCGGGAATATGTCCACGCCGCTCTCCTCAACAATCTGACCGAGCCACTCTGTCAATCTGGAAAGGGAAACCACGTAATTGCCGTGATTATTGAGAGGTGGGGGAATAATGGGAAGTTTGAACCTGCCATTCCTGGTCAGGTAGCAGACCTCCTCCTTCTTGACCTCGCCTTCCAAGGGGGCTCCCTTTTCCTGAAAATCGGGAACCAGCTCTTTGAGGGCCACGGGATCCATCACCGCCCCGGATATCCCGTGGGAACCCACAAATGCCGCCTTTTCCAGCATGGCGATCATGATTTCATCAAGTTTTTTCCCGTCCCCGCTCTCCTCAACGCCCTCATTATGTCTCTTGATGAGGTTGGAGAGATGGAGCGCCCCGCTAAGACATGATATCCCGCACCCGACGAATAGCACGTCGACTTCCATGACCTCTCTTTGTTCTTCCACGCGTAAGACCTCCTTCCGATCTATTCAGGACCCCGAACTCAAGGTTTTTTTTAAATTGACGTTTCTATTAGCATATCCACTGAAAAGACTTCAAGCATTTTTGTGAAATACCTCACAAAGTCTGGAATACCTGGCCCTATACCGAAGTGGCGATGTCTTAACTCAATAGTGGCAGGAGGGTTTCGATGGAAAATAAAAACCCCGGCCGGAACAAATCCGGTCGGGGTTTTTATTTAGTGGACATTAAGGACTACACGCCGGGCATAGTCCAGATGTCCCGTTTTATCATCTCCCACTCGCCTGTAGCGGGATCCCACTTGCAGTTGCAGAAGCAGAGCCAGTTGTCATTGTCCATCTTCGGGGTGTCGGCCCTGAAGTAATAGCCGGGCCACCTGGTCTCTTCCCTGAAGAGGATGGTGCGGACGTGGGACTCTGCAATCCACATCCTCTGAATGTTCTCCCAACACCTCATCAGCTCATGGAGGTCGCGGGCGGCCTGCTTGTCGGAGTCCTCCTTTAGCAGGGCCATCAGTTCCATGGCCCTTTCGAGCAAGGACTTGCTCGTTTTGAACCGCGCGGTCACGCCACCGGCGTACTCATCCATGATCTTCTGGAGCCTGTGAAGGAACTGCCTGGGCATGATGTACTCGGTGTTCACCTCAGGATCTGTGTACTTGCCCTTGTTGGCATCAAAGAGATCCAGCGGTGTGAGAATCTTCTTCTTCAATTCTTCCACCTTGCCCATGTCCACTGCAGGCTCCTGGCCCTTTTCAACGATATACTTGATGGCCTGCTTGCCGGCGATTCGTCCCTCGGTATGGGAACCAGAGGAGAACTTGTGGCTGGACGCGCCGGAGGCATCACCTACCGCAAAAAGGCCTTCAACCGTGGTCATATTCGTATAACCCCACTTATATGGGGTATCAAGGTCCTCGGGACCGCTCACCCAGGCGCCGGATGCACCGGAATGGGACCCGATGAAGTAAGGCTCGCATGCAGCGATTTCCGAGTGCTTTTCCTCGGGCTTCACATTCAGGGCAGCCCACAAAATGGCCTGGCTGATGGTCATGTCAAGGAAGTCCTCCCATGCCTCGCTCTCCAGCTCCTTCATCTTCTTCTTGAAGGCCTTGGGATCATCCTTGTACTCCTCAGCGAGCTTGCCGATGGCTTCGTGGGTCTCCATGTAAAGGGGACCGAGGCCTGCATCCTCATCCAGCATGCCGAGGTAGTTTCGCAGGTTGGCCGGGATCGGCTTGGCAAGCCCATACGGGGCCCAGTTCTCCAGCTCATCCTTCCTAACCGCCATGTACTCGCCACCTCCGGCACTCACGGCACGGGACTTGAAAAGGAGGAACCACGCACCCACAGGCCCGTATGCGTCCTTAAACCTGACCGGGATAAAGCGGACTTCCTGACAAGTCATCTCCGCGCCCGCCTTAATGGTGAAATAGGCGCTGGAGCCGGAATTGAACGGCGGATACCAGGAGCGGCCAAAGCCCTCGCCCACTGACCTGGGACGAAACACATGCACGGCGCCGCCCATACCGCAGATCACGGCCTTGGCCTTGAACACGTAAAACTTGTTCTCACGTGTGCTGAAGCCTACGGCGCCCACGATCTTGTTATTCTCCACAAGGGGCTCCACAATGAATACCCTCTCATAGATCTCCCCGCCCGCATCATCCAGGGCATTCTTGGCTGCCTCAGCGATGATGATCTTGTAGGACTCGCCGTTGATCATGAGCTGCCAGCGACCCTCATGGACATACTTGCCTTCCTCATCCGTCCAGATCTTGAGACCCCACTTCTCAAACAGATGCACGGTGGAGTCCACATGACGGGCGATATTGTAAACCAGGTCCTCCCTGGAAACGCCCATCAGGTCCTGACGGACATACCGGACATAATCCTCAACGGTGTTCTCGCCGTCTTTTACACCTACATACTGGTTAATGGCTGAAAGACCCATGGCCACAGCACCGCTGCGGTCCAGGGCCGCTTTATCCACCAAAACAACTTTCAGGCCATGCTTCTTGGCCCAGTAAGACGCCTCGGTGGCAGCACCGCATGCTGAAAACCCCCCGCCAACGATCAGGAGGTCGGTGCTGACTTCAACTGTCTCAAAATCTGCAGAAACTGGCATATTTCCTTACCTCCTTTTAGATTACTTTGGCGTGGGGACAGCATCGAGCCCCAGTGAAGCAGGCTCTGTTGCAAGGGCCTGGCTGTTCAGGTCATCATGGGTCGGGAAGCCCCCCAATGGATCCGCTGATCCTTCAGGCGTGGTCCTTGTGGGGAACTTGAACCGCTTAATGCTGCCGTCCCTGAATTTAACCGTCCACATAATATCCTCAGTACCTCTGAGGGGTGTCGCGCTCGCTCCCATCGGGACGAAATCGGAATAGCCACGAACATCCATGGCCTGCTGGGGGCAGAGCTTGACACAGCACATTCATTCCCAGCACATCTGAGGATCGCGGTTGTACGCCCTCATTTCCGTTCCGGTCACTGAACCGTCCTTGTCCAGCACCATCAGGTCGTTCGGGCAGATGTACATGCACGCGGTCCTGTCTTGCCCTTTACAACCGTCGCATTTCTCTGTAATCACATAACTTGGCATTACTATACCTCCTCAATTAACATTTAAAGGACATGACAACTTATTAAGATGACATAATATCCTTACCCTTTACACCTCCTTTCTTTCCTTTGAAGTGATGGACTCCAAACAATGTAAATCGGACAGACTCAGCTCTTCCTTCCTATTTCTTCACCTCACCGGTAGCGGCCCCATGAAGCTTGATCTCAACTTTCTCCTCAAGATTTGCGTAATACTCCTGCAAGATGGCCACTACTTCCGGACGTGAAAATTCCGCTGGAAGGTCACCGCCCTCGGAGAGGGTTTTCCTGACCATGGTTCCCGAAAGAAGAAGTCTGTCCTCTTTCCCATGGGGGCAGGTCCTCATGGAGGCCATGCCTCCACACTTGTAGCAGTGGAAGGTCCAGTCGATGTTAAGGTTCTGGCACTTTAGAGCCCCCTTGGGGATCTCATTGAAGATCTTCTGGGCATCGAATGGGCCATAGTAGTCTCCCACTCCGGCATGGTCCCGTCCGATGATCATATGACTGCAACCATAGTTCTGGCGGAACACTGCATGGAGGAGTCCCTCCCTGGGTCCGGCATAACGCATTTCCATGGGATAGCCGCCTTGGACCACCGTGCCTTTGACAAAATAATTGTCAACCAGGGCCTGGATGGCTTTCACTCTCACATCGGCAGGTATATCGCCCGGTTTCAGCTTTCCCACAAGCTGGTGTATGTAAACGCCATCCATTACTTCCACCGCAATCTTAGCGAGGTATTCATGAGACCTGTGCATAGGATTCCTGAGCTGTAGGGCGGCAACCCTGGTCCACCCCAGTTCATCGAAAATCTTCCTGGACTCTGCGGGTCTGTGATACAGGCCCTTGAACTGCTCAGGATAGTAGCTTTCGCTGAGCACCTTGACAGGTCCGGCAAGGTTGTATTTCCCCTGCTTCATGACTTTCTCGACCCCGGGATGCTCCAAATCCGTCGTCTTGAAAATGGCTTGGCACTCGTACTCCTTGTCAATGGTGTATTTCTCGGAGACCTGCATGGTGGCGATGAGGGTTCCCGTTTCGTCGTCCACCAGACTCAGTTCATCGCCCTCCTTTACCTCCTCGTCATCCGTGGACAGGGTGATCGGGATAGGCCAGAAAGTGCCATCTTCCATCAGGAATTTGTCGCAGACCCCCTGCCAGTCGGCCTTAGTCATAAAGCCGGTCAACGGGGTAAAGGCCCCAATTCCCATCATGATAAGGTCAGAGGTCTCTCTGGAGGTCATCCGAATCTGCTTGAGAGATTTGGCTCGCTCGGTCTCTGCCTCCAGCTCAGCGCCCTCCAGCAAAAGGGGCATGAGTCTTTCTTCTTTACCGTGGGGAGCAATAAGATTCGACATATACTATCCTCCTTTTTTTACTGATATTTTGGGCCTTCCCACATCACCGCCCCGGGCCCGGTTCCATGCAACTGAATGACTTTGTGCTTTTTTGAACAAAGTTTCTCAAACAAAGAATTCTCTTATATCCGATTCTCCGCAAGTGTCAAGAAAAAATACGTACAGATTTTCTATATTTGTTCAAAAAGCCACAGCGGTCAGCAAAACCCAACCCCTATCCCTTGCTCACCACGTCCCCGCCACATGGATGATCAGGATACGAACTCCTATGCTGATCAGCACTATCCCCCCGATCCGATCCGCCCACCGCCCCAGCCGATTTCCAGCCTTATGCCCTATCCTTGCACCCAGATAGGTCAGGGCAATGGTGAACAGCCCGATAATACCGGCCGGCATCCAGATGGAAACCCTCAAAAGACCCAGGGTGATCCCAACCGACAGGGCATCGATACTGGTAGCGATGGAAAGTCCAACGAGGCTCCAGCCCCTCGTGGGATCAAACATACTGTTACTGTTTCTTTTTCTCTCCTGTCCGGAATTCCAGATCATCCGAACCCCCAGGGCTCCCAGCAGCCCGAAGGCTACCCAGGGAGCCACCGCGGTCAGAACCCGGGACAGGAGATTACCTCCCATCCATCCCAGCACCGGCATGGCAGCCTGAAAAAATCCGAAATGCCAGGCAAGCCTGAAGGTATGTCTGGCGGTAAGCCGGGGGAGACCTGCGGCCACGGCAGCAGCAACGGCAAAGGCATCCATTGCAAGGGCCCAAGCAACCCCGAAAAGTGTCAATATGTCCAAGGCGCCTCCATAAAAGCAATTCCCTGAATTATCTTCAAGCCTTACCCAAACGGAGCACCGGAGGCAGAAACACAGATATCGCCTTTCTCCAGGGCCGTCCTTTTCTATAGAACCACACAGGCCAAAGCGTCAAGGGCCCCCGATCCCTCCTTGTTGACTTTCCGACACCGAGAACATTAGTATTGATAACCGAAGCAGCAGAGGAAAGGGAAGACCAGAATGGATGTTATTATCCTGGGCTCTGGGACCGCCATGCCCCTCAACGACAGGGCATCCCCATCCATTGCCTTGATTATTCAGGGAAAACCGGTCCTATTTGAAATGGGCCCCGGCGCCTTGCGCCAGATGGTCAAAGCAGGCATTGATTTCAAGAGGATCAAGCACATTTTCCTGACCCACTATCATCCGGACCACACGGCTGACCTGATCCACTTCCTCTTTGCCACCAGGAACCCCTCGGCCCTCAAGGAAAGGACTCCTTTTTGGCTGATCGGCCCTCATGGGCTCAAGCGACTCATCGGAGATCTTCAAAGGGCTTATGCGCCTTGGCTCACACTGCCCCCGGGAATCATGAGAATGGAAGAGCTGACCCCCGATCAAAAAGCCTGGAAAGATTGGGGCGGGTTCAAGATCACGTGGCGGCCAACAGGCCATACACCGGGTAGCATTGCCTACCGTGTGGAAGAGACAGGGGGCGGAAGGAGTGTCGTATACACAGGAGATACCGGTTTTTGCGGGGAGCTGGTGGAGCTTGCCAGGGGTGCAAACCTGCTCATTGCCGAAGCCGCATTTCCGGAAGGCAAGGAGGTGGAAGATCATCTCACTCCCTCTCAGGCAGGACGGATTGCGGCCCTGGCAAAGGTCGATAAACTCCTATTGACCCATTTCTACCCGGAATGCCTCTCCGGCGATATCGGCGCCCAATGTCGAAAGACTTATGATGGCGAGCTGGTTGTGGGTCGTGACCTGCTCCATGTGCAGATCTGATGGAGCCCTTCCCGGAGGAGAGGAGCCGGTGCTATTCATTGGGGCCGAGGGTAGGCTCCATATGCAGGGCGGACGAGTGGTCAGTATTCCCTCTCCACGACATACCTGTTCAATTCCAGAAGATCCTCCTTGACATTTGACTCCGGAAATGGACTGAGGCATTTTGCCGCCTCTTCGGTATAACTCCGAGCCTCTCGTAAAATCCGTTCAATGGCCCCGTTTCCCTTCACCAAAGCGATCAGATCCCGGTAATCTTCGTCCGTAGCCCTGCTACTCTTAAAGAGCTCTTCCAAGGATCGTCTCTTCGCGCCTTCCAGCGTAGGGAGGGTATAAATGAGGGGGAGGGTAATCTTACCTTCTTTCAGATCCTTTCCTACCGGTTTCCCCAGGGTTTCCTGAGAGGCGCTATAATCCAGGAGGTCGTCCATCAGTTGAAAAGCTATCCCCACCTTCAACCCAAACCTTTCGAGGGATTGCGTGGCTTCCTCCCCGGCCCCGGAAATAATGGCCCCGCAGGCGCAGGCAGCGGAAATCAGGACGGCCGTCTTGGCGGTTATGATTTCCAGGTATTCTCCTTTGCTGATTGACCAATTATGGGTATGGATCAGCTCGAGGACCTGGCCTTCGGCCATCTTGGTGGTGGTTTCAGTAAGCCTCCTTAGAAACTGAAGATTCTCGGAGCCCACCGCGAGGGAAAATGACTTGGAGTAGAGAAAATCGCCTTCCAGCACGGCCGCATGATTCCCCCATACATTGTTTGCGGAGGGCTTTTTCCTCCGCATATCGGCGTTGTCGAGAACATCGTCGTGCAGCAGGGACGCGGTATGAATGTACTCGAATATGGTGGAAAGCTTATGGAGATCGTTCCCGCGGTAATTGCACAGTTCGCAGGAAAGCACGAAAAAAAGGGGGCGCAGCCTCTTTCCGTGGCCCAGCAAACTATGGTTCCCTATGTCTTCGATAAGGGCGATCCTTGAGCTGAGCCCTTCTGTAAGCTCCTCATTGATCTTCTCAAAGTGCTCTCTGTGTTTGTTCAGAATCTTCCTATGGGAAACCATCTCAAACTTCTTCCTGCCCCGGGTGCCGGAAGGGCCCGGACTGCCCCTGACCTCCGGTCATCAGTAGGGGAGATCGAAACAAAGCCCCTCATCCTGATCCATATAAAGACAAAGGAAAGAGGTTGTCAAAGCAAAATTTCTAATGGTCCCGGGATACAATCTCGCCTACGAGGTCATAGGGATGGGCCTCGGTTATGCGCACCGGAACGATCTCTCCCATTTCACCCCTGCCCCTATTAATAAGGACCTGTTCATCCACATCGGGTGCCATGGTGGAGGTCCTGCCCTTGAGGAGCAATTGGCTCTGATCACTGAACCCCTCAATCAATACCTGGACCACCTTCCCCAACATTTTCCTTTTTGCCTCTCTTGAAATCTCCGCCTGGACAGACATGATTTCCCCAAGCCTTTCGGCAGCTTCATGGGGATCAACCTGGGGCCCGAGGCGCGCAGCCCTCGTACCCTTCTCCGGGCTGAAAACAAAGACGCCGAGGTGATCGAACCGGGCAACCCTGATAAAATCCAAAAGTTCCCTGAATTTATCTTCCGTCTCCCCCGGAAAACCCACCATCAGAGTGGTCCTGATGCTGATCGAGCGAGACCTGGATCTTATACGCTCGATCAGCTCCAGGGGGGATTCCCGGGTTGGGGCCCTGCCCATGCGTGAGAGGATGTCATGGTTAACGTGCTGAAGGGGGATGTCAAGGTAAGGACACAGGCTCTGGTGGGACTCTATCAGGTCAAGAAGCCGGTCCGAAATCCGTTCGGGATGACAGTAAAGGAGCCGGATCCATCGCAGGCCTTCCACATGGATAAGTCTTTCCAGGAGATCCTCGATTCCGACATCCCCCTCAAGGTCCTTGCCGTACTGAGTGGTGTCCTGAGCCACAAGGTTGACCTCTTTTACCCCTTCACAGGCCATTCCCTCCGCTTCAATAATCAGAGATTCCACAGAGCGACTCCGAAAAGGTCCTCGCAACGCCGGAATGGTGCAATAGGAACATCTGTGAGAGCACCCCTCGGCTATCCTGAGGTAGGCGGTGTAAAAGGGCGTAGCCCTTTCTCTCGGCATGGTGTGATCAGCCAGCCCGGTGGGCCTGCTGATAAAGATCCGGCGGCCAGGTTTCTCCTCCCTGTCCAGGAGGACCTCCGTCACCCGGTGGAAATCCCCTGTCCCGAGCCATGCATCCACCTCAGGGATCTCACTGGTCAACTTACGGCCGTATCGCTGTACCAGGCATCCCGCCACCACCACCTTTCCGAGTTTCCCCCGTTCTTTGAGCGATGCCAGATCAAGGATCGTCTCCACGGCCTCTTCCACCGCATCCCGGATAAACGCACAGGTATTAACCAAGGCTATGTCGGCATCTTCAATTGACGAAACAGGCTCCAGGCCGCACGAGCGGACCAAGCCCAGCATATGTTCGCTGTCAACCAGGTTCTTGGAACAGCCAAGGCTGATCAAGAAGATCTTTTCCTTTCCCGCCATCATCAACCCGGGTGGAGTTCCCCCGATCGAACGCCAGGGCTTACCGAAGCCGAGGGTTTCATACCGGCCTTACGGAATGGGAATCCCTCCCTGCCTGAACAACTCAACAAAATCGAGACGGTTTACCGAATCGGTGAAAACCTCACTGAGGGTACTGTTCGCCTCATCCCAGCCTATGAGCTTGAGTCTTTCTGACTGAGCACGGATGCTTTGTGTTGAAAGCACCGTCCCTCTCTTCCTCAGACTTGCCTCATAGGCGACCGTTGCCACCCATCTCCTGTTTGCTACGTCAAGCAGAAACTCATTTAGTACGATATGAAGCTCCGGTTCACCGCTGCCAGGGGAGCCAGGAGAGACTATCATGCCCATGGCCTTCAGTCTCCTTTCAAAGGCCTCCTTCACCATTTCTTCCGGTCTAAAAAGTCCCAGCCTATCCCCAGACCCCCCTTTTGTCGCCACGGAGAAGTAGATTGTGCCAGGAAAATGGGGCAATGCCTCCCGCGCCCTTTCCGCAAGAAAAGAGCTGCCTTGCCTGGCATCTTCAAATCTGAACGACACCCTCATACCTCTCAAGCCGTGTTCGGGGGCAGGCAGCGTATAGCGTACCTCCAGTTCAGGAATTGTGGCACAGGCAACTACCATGGAAACCAGAAAACCAACAGCCATTGCCTTTGCAAGTTTCTGATCCATCTTCTTCTTCATGGCCCAGACCTCCTTCCCGGGGACTGTATAATGGACGGGAATTTCTCCTAATCTTGATCACGGCCTCACAATCTATCCCGTCCCGGCGCCTCCGGCCCTGAATTCAGGGTAACGGGCCACACCTGTATGTCAAGAAAAAGGAGTAAAGTTGCACATACCAAAGGGGGCAATTTGCCAATTTTTTATTCTTGACCCTCTCTAAATGAGTTAATATCATTTTAATCCTTCACACGAACTTGTGGGGCAGAAATGTTCGCATAACCAGAGCGCAGGGGACATGGGACCTTTTCTGAGCAACCACCGGAAAATCTTCGTTCTCCTTCCTTTGTTTTAGGAGAAGCGTAGCATAGAAAAATTATTGTTCAAGCTATTCTTGGGGCACTACATCAGGGATATGAACTGTTGAGAAAAGAGGGACATAGGGATATGGACAAAGAATACATGGAATCAAGGGCGAAAAGATACCATTTCCTTTCAACACTTCTCCGGGATGAGATACCGCTTGAACTCATTGCCGCCATGCAAAAGGATGAATTCCTCAACAGATTCAGCGAATCAGTAAAAGGATGCGGCTTCCTCGATATTGTAAATGGTGCAGAGGTAATCACCAGGTGTCTAAGGAGTAACAACGCTCAAAGCCTTTTTGACAATCTACGTTATGATTATGCAGACATGTTTCTGAATGCAGGGGCAAATCCTGTTTTTCCTTATGAATCCGTTCATCTCACAGGAGAGCCCGTTGTAATGCAAAAACCGGTCTATGAACTTAGAGAGTTTTTCCGGAAGGCAGGTGTGCATAAGTCACCCGATTACAAAGACCTTGATGAACACATTGCAGTCGAAATGGAGTTCTTGCGTTACCTGCTTGAAAAAGAGGATTGTGATCTTTACAGAGATTTTTTCAAAAATAAATATTGCAAATGGGTGTCTTCTTTCTGTGATCAGCTTGCAGCGTCCACAAAAACCGATTTCTACCAAGGATTGGCACATTTCATCCGTGGAGCTATGATGTGTGAAAGCTTAAGGCTTGAAGGTTTCAACAGAGGCGAGGAAACAAGTCAGGAATTGTCGCTGGCCATAGACTCCCTAAACCTAAATCCAGCCTATGTCACAATTGCTGAAGGCGCTCAAGACCCCCTACCCGAAGAGGAGATACCTACTCACTGCTATACTTGCGGAGCACTATGTGGAATGACCGCTAAGCTAAAAGACGGAATCCTTATAAACACCTCCGGCCTCAGTGGTGACCCAAAAGGGGGCGGTAGGCTTTGTCCCAAAGGGGCCTCCGCCGCAAAACATCTTTATTCCGCATACCGACTCAAAGCCCCCCTCATTAAAGAAAATGGCAGATTTCGCAAAGCATCGTGGGATGAAGCTTTAGACAAAGTGGTTGAAGGTATTAAGAGTATAGAGCAGGGGAAGCTCGGTTATTTCAGGGGCAACGATTTCATAAACTGGATACATGAAGCGCTTTTTGACCACCTCGGGTGTCCTAAGACAACACATCGACCAATGTGTGATAACGCCAATCGTATGGCCAATGAACATAATCTTTGCGATAAAAGGCCATGGATCAACTACCAGGAATCAGACTATATTCTCCATTTTGGCATGAATGAATTTGTGAGCTCTTACGGACAAAGGAAGACCGCACAACTCAAGGCCGCGATAAAGAGAGGCGCTAAACTCGTAGTTTTCGATCCCAGGAGGTCTGAGACAGCGGCTGCTGCCACAGAGTGGATCCCTATAAAACCTGCTACCGATGGTGCTGTGGCCATGGCAATGTGTTACGTCATCATAAAGAACGGTCTCTATGACAAGGAGTTTGTAAAAAACTGGACTTATGGGTTTGAAGAATTCAAGAAAAAGGTAATGGGAGAGGAAGACGGCATCGTCAGGAGCCCTGAATGGGCGTCCAAAATAAGCGGCGTGCCTGCCGAAACAATAGAGCGTATTGCCGTTGAATTTGCAAAAGCAAAAAATAAGGGAACTGCATCATGGACTGGGTTAGCCCAAGTGCCCAATGGTATGTATAGCACTGCAGCTATACAGGCCTTGAACGGACTCTGTGGCACCTTTGATGCCCCTGGTGGGCCCTCTCTTCCTTTCAAACGGAAACTGAAATCTCCATGGGGAGAGGGGCAGGAAAAGCCCCCTGCCCTGCCTGCGCCAAAACTCGATAAGTTTAAGATCTGGAGTGGTTGGGCACCCGCACTTCTTCTGTCTGATGTCAAGGCCGGAAAACTAAAAGGGTTGATTATTTACTTTGGCGATCCGGTCCTGTCATGGGGTAACCAAAAGGCCATTACAGAAGCAATTGAACTAATGGAATTTAAAGCAGCAATAGAGGTATATATGTGCAACAGCGCCCTGTTGTGCGATGTCATCCTCCCGGATGCAACATGGTTGGAGCAAAGTCAGGTAAAACCCGACTGGCTTTATGATGCCTTTATTGGATACTTCGCCGAAGTGGTAAAACCCATGTATGACTCCAAACCCATGTGGAAAATAACAGTTGAACTGGCAAAAAAACTTGGCCTCGGCAATTATTTCCCGTGGCAAGACATTGAAGATGCCTTTCGTAACCAAATGCAAGATACACCCTGGTCTTTTGATGAATTGAAAGAAAAAGGTTTCATCATCACTGATGAGGCAGAGTATTATAAATACAGAAAGTGGGGATCAATTAACCCCCCTGATGGTTATGGCTCTTCGGGCAAGAGCAAAACCGGCAAATACAACTTTGTAAACCCTGTAGCAAAGGAGAAGGGGGTGGATCCGCTTCCAGATTATAAAGAACCAGCCCGAGAGCTCATGCCAGACGAGGAGTACCCCTTTGTGTTCGGAAACTTCCGACTTTACGAGCACGAGCATTCATCCACATTTAACAATTACCAATTAATGAGAATGGCAGGTACGAACACCTTATGGATCAATACGCTTGATGCCACCGAATTAGGGATAAAAGATGGCCAAAAGGTACTGGTTAAATCCCCATGGGGCTCAATAGAAATGAAAGCTAGACCTACCTGGTCTATCATGCGAGGCGTCCTGGGTGCCGCTGGAGGATTTGGCCATGTGAGAGGGTTGGAAGGCGATCCCAAATATCCCCAATTCGGCGGGGTCAATGCAGCGGGAATCATGAAACCAGACACTACTGAAGATATTGGGGGCACCCCCCTCTTGAAATATATCAAAGTTAAGCTTGAAAAGGTATGATTTCAAACGACGCGTCCGGCTACCAGGCATAAGTTATGGGTATTCTGTGCATCGTCTGATACCGGACAGTTGTATGCCAGAGATCAAAAAGAAAGCGGTCAACCTTCTCAACGGATTGACCGCTTCTGTCAAGCCTGATATGTCATAAAACTGTCACATTTCTGATTCCCGCCTTTCGGCCACTTCCTAAGTCCTTAATTTTACTGGTCGGGACGCGGGGATTTGAACCCCGGACCCCCTGAACCCCATTCAGGTGCGCTTCCAGACTGCGCCACGTCCCGAAAACAATAATGTGATCTTATACCACTCTTTTCCATTGTCAAGCCATAAAATCCAGGGCAAATTTTGAATTTCGCCTCCTCAAATGCACCAAAAATGGTGCATGGTGTACCATTTTTGGTGCACGCCCCCCGGTTTTCCGCCCTGGCAAACCACTGCCATTAAGCCATGTGCCCGTTGAATATTTCTCTGGAAGCCTCTCGTTTCTGAGCGGAAAGGGTCTAACCGTCACGATTTCAAACACTTTTTGGCAAAGTCCTGTCCCCCTCAAAAAGCCCACCTGGCCTCGGAGTAAAAACCGCCTCTCTGGCACGAAAATTGATTGTGCATCGTCTGGAAGGGAGGAAATCATGTCAAATCAAGGCCCGAGGGAGTTTCCGGTATGGTAGATCATTCTCTATTCACTCACGGTCCTCGACATCTTCAGGGACATGGGAACCCTAAAACCGTGAGTAGACCTAACTGCATCAGCAATCGCAACACCAGGATCATAGCCGAGTATGTAACCAGTAAACTGGGGCATCATGACATCCTCTTTGATGGACTGCCCTATCCTTCGGACAGATATGGCTCTCCGGAGCACTTCTTCCTGAATGAGGACGAATGGACCACCTACGACAACTTCCAGCAGATACTGAGGAGGGGCAAAGATCTTGTGGGGGAGGCCTACTTCTATTTCAATTGCGGTGCATCGACTGCGAGCTTACGTTCTTGGGGGCGCCTGGACTATTTTGCCAGGATTTTCAGGAGCCCCGATGACGGGTTCAGGAAATTGCCCTTTTTTAACAAAAACTTCGACGACACAAAGGAGATAGAGATCATACTGCCTCCCTCCTACGACATCTCTCTCGGGAAGATGAGAGTAATCCTGAAGGTGCAATTTCACAGTGACGTTGACCCCAACAGGGACTATATAGGCGATCCCTACACCAGAGGCATCATCTCTTCCATACCCACCATATGGGGGCTTCCGCCTGCAATGGTGAAACAACCCGTAAACCCCTACGATCCGGAGATACTGTTCAACACCGAGCCCGAATTCATCCCCTTTAACCTTCAAGCCAGGGTGCAAGGGGACTTCCTCACCATAGTACACCCCCAGGAAGGCCGAATGAAAGTAGTTGGCCGAAAAATCGCACTGGAACCTGAAACGATTAACGGCCAAGAAGTATTCCTGGGAAAATACCGCGATTTTACAGAAAATCTCCCCGGTGATGCCAAAGGAATTGCCCAGGCCTTACTGATTACTGATACGGTTGAGGTGGAAGGCCGGATATTGTTAAAAGAAGGGGAGATATTCAAAGCCCCCTACTTTATCCTGGATGTCACCTACGACAGATTTTCCATTTTCAATCGCCTCTCTCAGGTGGTCAAGATCCGTCGCGACCAAGAAGGTCCGACAATGGGACTGATTGAAACCATCAATCAGCTCAGGGAGACAGTGGAAGCCAAAAATCAGGCCTACCTGAAGCTTGAGAGGGCCAATGCGGAGTTAAAAAAGGCAAAGAGTAGGCTGGACGAATATGCCCGCAACCTGGAGCAAAAAGTGGAAGAGCGTACCGCACAACTGCTTGAGGCCCGGGAGGAGTTGCTAAAACTCAACCGGGACCTTGAATCAAAAGTGAAGACCCAAGTGGTCCAACTGGAGCGGTATCGCACCCTCAGGCGCTACCTCTCGCCCAAACTGGCCGAGAGGATCATCAGTACGGGAGACTCATTCGGCGAGAAACCGAAAAGAAAAATGATGACCGTCGTGTTCTCCGATATCAGAGGGTTCTCCAGTATCACCGACAGTCTGGAGTCCGAAGAATTATTTCAGCTCCTGGACCGGTACCTCTCCGAGATGATCCAGATCGTTTACCAGCATGACGGGACCCTGAACAAGATCCTGGGTGACGGACTTGTAATCTTTTTCGGCGATCCCATTGCCATGGATAATCACGCTGAAAAGGCCGTTCGGATGGCCATAGCCATGCAGAGGAAGGCTGAGGAATTGAAGGTTGAATGGCGTCAGTATGGCCATGAGCTCGGCATAGGGATAGGCATCAACACCGGATTCATGACCGTGGGCAACATCGGCTCGGAGATCCACCGGGACTACACGGTGATAGGCAATCAGGTAAACGTGTCGGCACGACTTGAGTCCATATCAGAGCCCGGGCAAATACTCATCAGTCAGAGGACCTACAGTCAGGTAAAGCACCTGGTGGGCGTCAGAGAGGTAGGAGAGATACGGGTAAAGGGGATCCATAGCCCTATCAAGACTTACAGCGTCATATGGTAAGGGTATACCATTCTACCAGGAGTGGGATATCGCCTCTGCCTTGCATGCCTCCACGCAGGGCAACGTCGGTCTGCCTGATGCAGGCTTGCAGGGGCCGCATTCATACTTGATTTTTTTCCTCTTTCCGGCCGCCACCATGGCAACCGGTTCCTCTCTGAGTGGATCATTGGGGTCTTCGTCAACCACCACGAACACATGGGCCGGGCAGGCGGATACGCACTCCCCGCAACCGTCGCATTTATCCGTATCTATGGTGATGAAATAATCGCCGGATCCATCCCCGTATCCGTAGCTGGCTAACATCAACCCACCTCGTTCTGCTTATTTCTCTCTTCCTTTTCCCTTCTGACAAAGTGCATACCCGAACAGGGCTGCACCAACAGCACCGGCGATCTGTGTGTCCCACTCGGTTTCCATCCGTTTAAGCCCGATCAGCGGCATCAGGCGCTCCATGACACCGCGGTTCTTGGCCATACCGCCTGTAACCGCGAACTCGGGTATCACCCCCATCCTCCTCACAATGGAGTAGATCCGTTCCGCCATGGCCCTGCAGTAGGCCGCAAGAACCCTCTCCCTGCTCCATCCCCTGCGCAGAAGCCCGGTGGCCTCTGATTTGGCATACACGACGCATGTGCTCGCCACAGCCTCCGGCTCCTCATCCACCTGGAATGATCGATCACCCACCTCATTTATTGATACGCCGAGGAGGTCCGCAAACACCTCCATCCCCCGCCCCGTTCCCGCAGCACATTTGTCGTTCATCAGAAAGTTGGTCACCTTGCCCTTCTCATCGCACTGGATCGCCTTTATGTCCTGCCCCCCAACGTCCAGCACGGTGCGGACCTGCGGTCCGTAAATAAAATTCGCCCCCCTTGCATGACATGCAATCTCGGTAATGGAGCGGTCCGCCATGGGGACATTGACCCGTCCATACCCTGTCCCGACGCAGTAATCCATTCTGTCTCCGGGCATATCCGTTGCCTCCAATGCGAAAGCAAGGGCGTTCCTGGCGCTGTTGGGGCTGTCTGATCCGGTCCGCATGCTCCCGTACGCAAATATCTGGCCATCTGCCATGATCACCGCCTGGGAGCTGACCGAACCAACGTCGATACCCACGGTAATGTATCTCGCATTTTTCCAGTCGATATCAGGATTTCTCCAGTTCGACTCCGTCCATCTCCAGAACTCCCTTTTCTCCTCTCCACCCATCTCTCCCAGCCCCTCAATCATCCTCTCTGGTTATCAGGCCTGCTCCGCAGCAACAATTGCCGCGCCAACTGCCGCCCCAAACCCGGGCTCCTCGGGCACACAGATTTTTTCCACCTTCAATTCCCGTCTCATGGACTCCACAAACCCGGGGTTGTGGCCCACGCCCCCGAGCATCACCACCTCCTCCTTGACGCCCACCCTGCGGATCATGGCACCGATACGGCTGGCCATTGCGTCATGTATTGCCTTGCTGATATCGGACTTTGCAGTCCTCGCATGGATCATGCTCACCACCTCGGACTCTGCGAAGATCACGCACTGGGCATTCATCGGGATCTGTTTATCCGACTGGAGACTCAAAGGGCCCATCTCCTCGAGGCTCACCTCCAGGGCGCGCGCCATTGCCTCAATAAAGGCGCCTGCACCTGCGGCGCACTTCTCATTTACGGCAAAATTCACCACATTGCCTTTATCACCGATCTTGACCGCCCTGGCTTCTTCGGCGCCCACATCGACAACGGTCCTGGCGCCGGGGAAGAAAAAGTTGGCTGCCCTGGCCAAGGCCTTGATATCGTTTACTTCGATATCAGCAACACTGATGGCGTTCCTGCCCGATCCGGTCCCGCCGATCTTTTCGATATCGTCCCTGGTGATGCCAGCCATTTTCAAAGCCTGATCAAACGATCCCTTGACGGCCTTTTCCTGATCAAACCCCGTCGACACCATTCCTTTTCCGACAACTTCGCCCTCTTTCAGGATGACGGTCCTGGTATTTTTCGCGCCGCAATCAATTCCCGCTGTTATCATCCCTTCCGCCTTTCTGTAAACAGGGGCGTCCTTCACACTTGGACATTTAAAACGTGCAAGTCATATGATGCACGGCCCCACTGGTGCATCTATTCTGGCTTTGCGCGGCATGAAGAATATCTGCCGGAGAAACCCCCTAATGTCAATATGCCACGGACATCCCCTGCCACGTTCTACGCTCCCTGAAACCTAACTGGACCGATTAAATCGGATATAATTCTATGACATTATCAGCAAGTCATTCTTATTATTATTAAAATTAATTTGTTTTTTTATATGTATTTATTATAAAATATCTGCTATATTAATTACAGCAATATGCCAGGTTTTTCACTTTTTTAATATATTTCATTTATAACTATATAATTATTTCAAAAAATTCTTTATAATCTTCTACTGAAAATTCCTGTAGTCTTTTCGCTTCTTTTGAAAATAAAACAAATAGGAATCCGGGAATGGATCTTTTCTAAGAAAATATAGCTTTTTGCAACACACGGTGGCTCTTCCATACATAACTCAACTGTTAGCGCCCATCTACAAGTAAATACCGGGCGCTGGGGTTTCCCGTTACAATAGATTCCTTCCGCAACCGACTTCATCCTGAGGATGCCGATGCCACATGGGCACCAATCCAACACCATCTTAGCTTGAGGCCGAGAGAGCTTATCTGCAAGAGGGAAAAGAAATCTCTAAAGAGAAAGGAGAATAGCTATGCCATGGGATAATAATCCAGGAAAGCGGCAAGGGGACCTCTTAGACCTTCCCGAAATCATCAAGAAGAAGGTGGGAGATTCGCTGAGCTTTGGGGAGGGAGGAAAGCCTGTTTGGCTTATCGGGATTGTAATTTTTATTGCGATCATTCTGGCTTATACCTCCTTTTACACCATTCCACCCGGCAACCGGGGAGTCATTCTGCGTTTTGGCAGGTATTATAGCATCGTCATGCCGGGGCTTCACTTTAAGATCCCCTTTGGAGTCGATACGGTTTTCAAGGTGCACACGGAACAGGTGGACACAGAGAGCTTTGGTTTTAAAAGCGTACGCCCAGGCATTCGGACCAAGTATGAAAAGAGTGCCGTGACGGAGCGAGAGTCCCTCATGCTCACCGGGGATCTGAACGTCATTGATGTTGAGTGGATCGTCCAGTTTCGTAGGGAAGATCCCCGGAAATACCTCTTTAACGTACGAGACCCGGTTATGACAATACGGGATATCAGCGAATCAGTGAATCGCCGCATCGTAGGGAACAGGAGCTTTGACTATGTTCTCCAGAATCGAGAAGAGGTGAACAGGATGGCACAAGAGGAGCTTCAGAAGATTCTCGATAAGTATGAAACCGGAATTCGCGTTGTCAACATGAGACTCCAGAACGTAGTGCCTCCTGATCCTGTAAAAGGTGCGTTCAACGAAGTAAATGAGGCCCAGCAGGAAAAGGAGAGGCTCATTAACGAAGCCCAGGGGACATATAACAGGAAGATTCCAAGGGCCAAGGGAGAGGCGGAAAGAACCATCAACGGGGCCCGGGGATTCGCAATCGAACGAGTGAACCGCGCAAATGGTGATGCGGCCAGATTCTCGGCGGTTCTCAAAGAATACAGAAACGCGATAGAAGTCACTAAACAGCGCCTCTATCTGGAGGCCTATCGGGCGATTCTGCCCAGCGCGAAGCAGATCTACATTATTGATAGTGAGCAGAAAGGCCTTCTGCCGCTTCTTCAACTGAATCAACAGGTCACGAAGGGAGGTGAGGTACCATGAAACGAATGGGAGCTTTCTTAGGCGTTGTTGTCGTTATTTTTCTGATTATTTTGATTTCAGGCGTCTTTTACACGGTTAGGGAATGGGAACAGGTGGTGATCACTCAGTTTGGAAGACCGATCGGGAAACCAAAAACCGAGGCCGGCCTCAGATTCAAGATCCCCTTCATTCAGATAGTAAATCGCTATGAGAAACGGCTCATGAGGTGGGATGGAGACCCTAAAGAGATACCTACCCGAGACAAGAGGTTTATCTACGTGGATACAACCGCCCGATGGCGAATTGTGGATGCGCAGAAATTTCTCGAGGTCCTTGGTACTTACTCCCAGGCATACGCCAAGCTGGATGACATTATCGACGCAGTTCTCAGGGATTATGTTTCAGCTAATCCTCTGGTGGAACTTGTCAGGACCACAAACGAGATGCTAACTGTGGAAGAGGTGGAAGGCAAGGTTATCTCCCCTTTCCAGGAATCGACCGCCCCGGAAACCGTTCGTCTGGGGAGAGAAAAAATCACCCGTGCGATTCTGGCCGAGGCTTCAAAGGCCATGTCCGCCTTTGGTATGGATCTGGTCGATGTTCGCATCAAGCGGATTAACTACGTGGAGCAAGTCCGTAAGAAAGTTTACGAACGGATGATATCGGAACGAAAGCGCAAGGCCGCCCAGTTTCGGTCAGAGGGAGAGGGCAAGAAGGCAGAGATCCTCGGTCAGATGGAGAAGGAGCTGAAATCGATCGTCTCGGGAGCATACCGGACTGCAGAGGAAATCCGCGGAAATGCGGATGCCAAAGCGACCAGGATCTATGGAGACGCCTACGGTGAGGATCCGGCGTTCTATGCCTTTTTCAAGACCCTGGAGACGTACAAAGAGGCCCCTTATAAGAATGCCTTTATTATCCTTGGAACCGACTCTGACTACTATCGGTTTTTGAAGACTATCCCCAAATGAGCCCCGTGCAGGATGAAAGGGGGAATATGCCTCGAAATAAAAATAAAAGGCCCCAGGAAGATTTAATAGATAAGGTGCGTTCCTTCCTCGGTCCCCAGAGATCACAGAGAAAAAAGAGTGCCTTGCCTCCCAAGGCTCGTTTCAGCATATGGTATTTCTTGATCGCCCTTATCCTTATGGCCTATGCGCAACAATACTTTTTTGCTGGAAAAGTGGAGACTATTCCCTACAGCCAGTTTAAACAATATATAGCCGAAGGCGCCTTGGGTAAATTGACCATCGGAGCGGAAAACATCAAGGGAACGCTGAAAGGGAAAGGAAGAAAGCCGGGCCAGGACCAGCAGTTCACCACGGTTCGAGTGAATGATCCTGACCTGGTGAAAGATCTGGATGAACACAAGGTCATTTACTCCGGGTACTATGAGAGTAAATTCCTGAGCAGGATTCTCTCCTGGATTATCTACATAGGCATTTTTTTTCTTATCTGGCGATTTATTATGAAAAGGATGGCCTCGGGGATGGGGGTCATGTCTTTTAGCAAGAGCAAAGCCAAGATTTTTGCCGAGAGTGAGACTAAGGTCACTTTTGCCGATGCCGCCGGAATCGACGAGGCCAAAGAGGAGCTTGAGGAAGTCGTGGAATTCTTGAGCACTCCAGAGAAATTTCAGAAACTGGGAGGGAGAATTCCTAAGGGGGTGCTTCTGGTCGGCCCTCCGGGTACCGGCAAGACCCTCCTGGCCAAGGCTGTGGCCGGAGAGGCAAAAGTGCCTTTCTACAGCATCAGCGGGTCCGAGTTTGTGGAGATGTTCGTGGGCGTGGGAGCAGCCCGTGTTCGCGATCTCTTCTCTCAGGCTACCGCCCAGGCCCCTTGCATCATCTTCATAGATGAACTGGACGCGTTAGGGAAAGCCCGGGGAATCAATGTAATGGGGGGGCATGACGAGCGAGAGCAAACTCTCAACCAGCTCCTGGTGGAGATGGATGGATTCGAGTCGAATAAAGGGGTTATCATCATGGCCGCCACTAACCGGCCGGAAATTCTGGATCCCGCCTTGTTACGTCCGGGGCGCTTTGATCGGCAGGTCCTTGTAGACCGCCCTGATATCAACGGGCGAGAAGCCATTTTGAAGGTCCATTCCAAAAATGTTCTATTAGGTCCCCAGGTTGATCTCCGTAAGCTCGCCGGACGTACCCCAGGCTTTGTAGGAGCTGACCTCGCCAACCTGGTCAACGAGGCAGCTTTGCTAGCCGCTCGGAAAAATGCGGACAAGGTTGTACCTGAAGATTTCGACGAGGCTATCGACCGTGTGGTTGCGGGCCTACAAAAAAAGAACCGCGTGATAACTTCCAAGGAGAAGGAAATCGTTGCTTTTCATGAGTCCGGACATGCGATTGTGGCTGAATCTGTTGAGCATGCCGACCCGGTGCACAAGATTTCCATTATTCCGCGGGGAATCGCGGCCCTAGGCTATACCCAACAGCAACCCACGGAGGACCGCTACCTGATGACGCGCTCAGAGCTGCTGGACAGGCTGGCCGTTCTTTTAGGAGGCAGGGTCGCAGAGGAGCTGGTTTTCGAAGAAACCTCGACAGGAGCCCAGAACGACCTGCAGCGAGCTACAGAGATTGCCCGGTCCATGGTCACAGAATACGGCATGAGCGATCGCCTGGGCCTGGTGAGCTATGAGCGCACCCGTCAGCCTGTTTTCCTCCCGGAAAATTTTGCTCCGGCTAAAGCCTACAGTGAAGAAAAAGCCGCCCAAATTGACGAGGAGATCGGCCGATTCGTCGAGGAAGCCCATCAGAGGGTGCGAAAAATCCTCCTGGAGCGGCGGAGCGTCTTGGATGATTTGGCCAACCTCCTGTCGCAGAAGGAAACTGTGCAGGGAGAAGAGCTCAGAAAAATGTTGTCCGAATCCATGCCCGGGCAGTAAAAGGGGACGTCCCCTTTTACCTGTTAAGGAGATTTTCACATGCACGCAAGGGGAATATGAGCAAGAAAAAAGGAATCATGTACATGGCGGCGACCGTTGCTTCCAGCGGCCCGAAGAACCGGGCGGAAAAGACAATGATAAGCACATTGTTAATATTTCCTGCAGCAATGGCAAAGGCTATCCTATCCTCCGGTTCCGCATGCCAGGGGGCGCTCAGCCCAAAAACAAAAAACATGCCGCCCAGAGCCATGGCAGCAATGGATGTGCTTATCAGGATTTCCGGTTGCTGCCGGAAATACTCGCCATACCCGGAGAAAACCCCCAGGTTTATTGCGGCAAATATTGCAAGCGAGATGGGATATCGACGCCTCAGCAAAAGCCTGAGTACCCAGGGCAGCCATCTGCGTAGCACCTCCACAGCCAATACAGGTACAAATATGATCATACTGAGTACCTTTGTCATGCCAAAAAAAGAAATATCAAGGGACTTTCCCAGAAAGACCTTTACCAGCAGCGGCAGAGTGAAGGGCAGAAGCAACGAAGTGGTTACAACCATCAGCAGCACAAGCGCGCCGTTGGACCTGACCAGGGTCGCGATAAAGGGAGCAACCACGCCGGTTGAGACTCCACTCAAAAGAAGCCCTGCAGTGGCAAAGCGGGGGTATGTGGATCTTAGGATCAGAAAAATTATCGCAGGCAGCAATAGGAGCTTAAAGAAGGTGAGCCAGACGGTCATGGAAATATGTTTCCAAAGCGTCTTCCTGACCTTGCTCAATTCAAGGGGAAGAAAACTCAAAAAAAGAAGAAACATCATGAGATAAAGGGGGTATGGCCGGAAATAGCCACCCGCCTGCGGGAAAAAGATTCCGGCAAGCATGGATGAGAAAACAACTGTAAGAAGCACTAAATCCGCGATACGAAACATCAGCTACCTTATCTCTGCCTGTGCATGTTGACTTGGTACACGGGGGACCGCGTGCGGGATCTTCTTGTAGGGCAAATAAGGTTGCAGGTCAAGCTCATATAAATATGGAACGGTATAGAAATGAATGATTCTTGCCCTGTATGCGAAACATTGATTTTGCTTGTTGGTTATGTTTATTATGGGCCTTGCGAAGGCCTTCTTCATCCCCGTGAATATAGATTTGAAGAGAGCATTCCCGCTCTTACTGACAGAACTGCAAAATAACCTTCCTAATTGACGCTGGTCTTAGCTCTGGTACTAACCACGCCTTCAGGGGTTTTGCCATGATCAACGCCACATCTAACAACCTCGAAGTGGGGTGTGCTCTCGCAAAGGGCGACAATGCCTTCCATGTAGGAATGGATGCGGCACGCCAGGCCATGGGTTCTATCCGCAAACATCCTCCCTCGGCCGTATTAGCTTTTGCCTCCGTATGTTACGAGCTGGACGAATTGCTTGCGGGCGTTAATGAAGTCGTCGGCGATGCCCCTGTGCTGGGAGCCACAACAGCCGGAGAAATAATGGACGGTCCGCATGAGAAAAGCGTTGTGGTTGCCATTCTGGCATCGCCGTTTTTGGCTGTGCGGATCGGAATCGGAAGAGACGTCTCAAAGGGTTGGAACAGGGCGGTGGCAGAGGCCGTTGGATGTTCGGAGATACAACCCTATTTTTCACCGGGTGGTCTCGATATATGGCGTCAGCTCGAATTGGACGGGAAATCTGCCTTTGGAATGCTGTTCTCCCCCGGCAATACAAAATATGCCGACTCAAAAAGTTTCGAGATCCTGGAGGAGCTAAAAAAACTCTCAGGCGGGCTGCTGCCCATTGTTGGTGGAAGCTGTGCAGACGACTGGCGCATGGAACAAAACCATGTGCTCTTGGGCGGAAACGCATATCCTGACAGCATCCTGATCGCTGTGTTTGAAACGCAATTAACCATAGGCATGGGCCTCAGCCATGGATTCAAACCCACAGGCGAAAAGACCTTGGTAACCCGCGCCGATGGACATGAGGTCATTGAACTGGATAATAGACCTGCCGCTCCGGTATATGCCGAATTGACAGGCTTTTCGGAAGATGAGCTGGAGGGAAAGCATCTTACTTTCACCACAGGGAAGGTCGTTGGCTCCCCGGAAAGATACGGGCAATACAGCATCAAGGTGGCATCATATTTTACCGAACGGAGGGGGATACGATTGTCCCAGCCCGTAATGGAAGGAATTCCATTGGCAATTATGGAACCAGACCGAGAAAGCATGGTTGCAGCAGGTAGAGATGCGCTCAGAACCGCATTGTTAAGGGGAAGAATCAAAGACCCGGCCCTGGCCTTGGTGTTCTCCTGTGCGCTGCGTTCCAAGACTTCGACGGTTCGGCGCTCTGATGAACTCGACAGGATGAAGGAAGAGCTGCCCGACGTGCCGATTGCGGGTTTTTACAGCTTTGGCGAACAGGGCCTGGGTGATGATTGGGCAAATCGGCACGACAACAACGTAATCAGTGTGCTTGTGTTTGGGCAAGAGATGTCCCGGGCCGCCCGTGTGGCAATGGAGCAAAAACGTCTGTTAAAGGAGCTGAAAGATACCCTGGAGGAAAAGGAAAAGGCTGAGGTAAAAATAAACTATCTGAATTCCCTCTTGCTTGCCATAAGAAATATTAATCAGATTATTGTGCGGGAAAAAGACACCACCCGAATGCTCGAAAAAGCATGCGAGAATCTTGTGAATACAAAAGGACTTCAGTGTGTATGGATAGCGCTGTTCGATGAATCCGGCCAATTCAAGGCGGGTGTTGAGGCGGGGCTGGGCAAAGACTTTTCCTATATCGTGGACCAGCTACGAAAAGGGGAGATGACCTATTGCACCCAAGTTGCTTTAGCCAAGCCCGGTGTCAATCTGATAGATGACTCCATATCAACCTGCGGCGCCTGTATTATCGCCAAAAAGACTATCTGCAAGAATGCCATGAGCATCAGGCTGGAACATGGTGGGAAGGTCTTCGGTGTAATGACGGCATTACGCTCCGACACCTATTTACAGGAGAAAAAAGAACAGGCCCTCATAGAAGAGGTTGCGGGTGACATAGCGTTTGCCCTCAATAATTTGGAGTTGGAAAAGGAAAAGAGGCGCGTTGAAGAGGCCCTGAGGAGTGAAGAAGAAAAATTCAGGACTCTTGTTGAAAAATCACCTTTTGGCATAGCCCTTATTGCAAGAGACGGAAGGTACAAATATGTAAACCCCAAATTTGTTGAAATGTTCGGGTACAGCCTGGAAGACGTGAAGACTGGCAAAAAATGGTTCAGGAAAGCCTTTCCCCAGAGCAAATACAGGAAAGAGGTTATTGAGGCCTGGCTGTATGACCTCGAAACCATGGAAGTGGGTGAATCCAGGCTGAGGACATTCAGGGTAGTTTGCAAAGACGGCTCGGAAAAATTGATCTTCTTCAATTCAGTATCGCTTGCCAACGGAAATCAATTCATCATTTACCATGACATGACGGAAAAGGAACGCCTCGAACAACAGCTTAGACAAGCCCAAAGGCTGGAGGCCATGGGTACCCTTGCAGGCGGCATAGCCCATGACTTCAATAATATCCTTGCGGCAATTGTGGGCTACACTGAACTTGCCATGATGGAAACAGCCGAAAAATCAAACACGAGGCACAATCTGGAACAGGTTTTGCTGGCTTCAAAAAGGGCAAAGGAGCTCGTTAAACAGATTCTGACCTTTTGCCGCCAGACCGAACAAGAGAAAAAACCTGTTAATGTGGCCTCTATTTTTAAGGAGGCTCTCAAGCTCCTGAGGGCCTCTATTCCCGCAACTGTCGAAATAAGGGAAGACATTGAGGTCAAGCCGGCTGCGAGCACGGTCTTGGCTGATCCCACACAGATGCATCAAGTTTTCATGAATTTGTGCACCAACGCTGCCCATGCCATGAGGGAAACAGGAGGCACATTGGGGATTGAGGTCAAGAATGTGGAAATCAGACAGGGTGAAGCCCCTCTGGCCCATCTCAGTCTCACGCCCGGAACATATCTTAAGTTGAGCATTAGCGACACCGGACACGGGATGAGTCCGGAAGTGATGGAGAGAATCTTTGAGCCCTATTTTACCACAAAGGACAAAGGAGAGGGCACGGGCCTCGGCCTGGCAATGGTCCACGGGATCGCAAAAGATCACGGTGGAACAATAAATGTTTACAGCGAACCGGAGAAGGGAAGTATCTTCCACGTATATCTACCTGTAATTGAGAAGGAAGAGGAAGAAGTGCGGGAGCCTGCTATCCAATTACCCAGGGGAAACGAAAGAATCCTCCTCGTTGACGACGAAGCAATGCTCGTAGAGGTTGGCTCCCAGATGCTTGAGCTCCTGGGTTATAGGGTTACCACGAGAACCAGCAGTGTAGAGGCCCTGGAGCTTTTTAGGGCCGGGCCAGATCAATTTGACCTTGTTATCACGGATATGACCATGCCCCAAATGTCAGGAGATATCCTGGCCCGGGAATTGAGGAAAATCAGGCCGTCCATACCTGTGATAATTTGCACGGGCTTCAGTGAACGGATAAGCCCGGATAGGGCAAGACTGATGGGTATTCAGGGGTTTGCAATGAAGCCATTGGTTATTAAGGATCTGGCAGGAATCGTGCGGGAGGTCCTGGATAAGAGGAAATTTAATTCATGAATTCTCAACCATCTCTTTTGACAACATCCTAAGCTCTTTTTGAACTCTTTCTGCCAAAAACATCTTTAAGAGCGATTGATATGGGACATCTTTTTTGTTCGCCAGCAATTTAAGCTCATTCAACAAATTTTCAGGGATGCACAGAGATATGGTTTTTAATGTTGTTGCTGGAACAATATTCATTTGTTTTTGTTAAATAACAGCTTAGCTTCCAATTCGTTCCACTCTTTTCGGTTCGTATATATATCTTTCCATTCCTTAGTATCGGAGCGGTAAAACTCACCATAGTCATCCCCTATCATGCCACCTCCTTGAAATCCGACGACGAACATCTCACCATTTTGCAAGTACCTATACCTATGTTCAAATTTGTAATCCGGTAGTTTCGATTTAAGTTCCTTGAGGTCTTTTGGCCAGTTACCGTAGCGCTGATGGTATCGATAAATATCTCTAACGACTTTATCCTTGTCGCCAAGAAGCTGCGGAGTGCTCATGTATATACTGAAGATACCGAATCCGATAAAAAGTAAAATGACTCCAAGGCAACCTATTTGACAGCCTCTCCTTTTACCTTTCTCTTTTTTAGCTTCATTTTTTGTTGAACCTGAAAGTCTTTGATTTTCAGTTGTATTAGTCACCTTGCCCCCATTACATTTAATCACATGAAATTATTCTGTTATCTGCTCCATAACCATAGGATTCGTTTGTCAAAGTGTGACCATATAACGCCACTAATCAGCCGCGCCGCTTTTTGCGTCGGCTGAATTTGCCTCTTGTTAGACCAAAAAAATATTTACAAATCGATTTACTTTGTTTTGGACCAATTCTTGCTACCATTAAAACACATTCCAAGTCCATAATACGCCTGCAAGATTATATATTAATAAGTATGTCGTTATCGCAGTTAACAGTGCATAAAAAATTTTCGCCAGCACGCTAATTACTTTAAGACCAATAAATCCAAACCAGACCAAAATCGCTGAAGCTATGGTCAGCGGCAAGGCGTCACCTAATAGATTAAAAAAGCTGGAATTGTAGACAGTATAATTGGGCACTATATATAAGAGGCAGGCAAATCCGATAATTACCAGTAGCGGACAAATGAATTTCTCCGTCCACTCAGTATTTTCCAATCTATTGTTCGACAATTTTAAAAGTTTGTAATTAATGAATATTATTGGAATTATTAGCAGCCAATTAAGCAATTTGATAAAATTCTCTTTCTCCTCTCTTTTTTCATAGTAGTATTTTCTCCATTTCTGTTTTCTGTCCCAACTGTTAATATCGTCTTCATCATTACCATCACTAGATGAAATACCATCGGCTCCAGCTGAATAGATTTTAGGTATCTTATCATTTTTGTCATAGTGATATATGAAGTTATTACCCCACTTGTCTTTGGGTGCGTTCTTCCTCCACAAATATGGTAACCGCCATTTTGGAGAGTCTACTTCCTCATATTTTGTAACCAAAGCCATTAAGCCTTCTTTATTTGTTGGGTATACTCCAACAAATTCTTTGTAAGTTTTAAGGTCTTGGCTGTATCCTTCAATCATATCCATAGTTATTGTGGCATCCATATAAACACTGAAATAATATTCTAATTTAGGATGAATCAATACTGCCATAAGTGAAAATAAGAGAAAAAAATAAATCAGAATGGACTTTTTCATATACTCATTCCAAATGGATTTGTAGGTTCATTTTAAAGGTCTAATGCGAAGCTGACGCGCGGTTCTGCCTGGCTAAGGGCCTGGGGACTGCTTAGGCAGGCGGGTTCGTCGGGTCGAGCGTTGGTTCGCACCGCGTAGCGGTGCGGGCCCACGCGAAGTCGCGACATAACGTGCCACAAGGCCCGTTTACCAGGCTCTGCCCCTCAACCGAACCTGCATCTAACTGGAATGGCTAAAGCCGCCATATCCTGGCTCTTGACTAGGACGGCATCCTCTTCGAAACCAAGTCAGATGGCTGTCAACAGGCTTAAGG
>JAOZOW010000124.1 GCA_029933075.1 Deltaproteobacteria bacterium
ATCAAAGTGCCTCGATCGTATCGGGGAGTGACCCATGTAAATCTCCCGGATGCCCGTGTCGGTTACGCCGTCATGGATATCGATGAAGCGGGGACAAAGCTCCAAACCTTCGGTCGATGAACATCAAAATGTGGCCGGGATTACAGCTCCCCGAGCGGCAGGGCCGCAACGCATAGGCCGAAAGGAAGCAATTCTTTGGTGAAAATTATGATAACGTCGAAAGGATAGCCCAGCCCGCTGAGCGTTGCATCAAGGGAATATTAAGCGGAGAACGGGCTGGGATGTCCGCCACGGCGTAACTCCTTGCAAAAACGGGGGAAGCGAGGCTCCGTCGCCCTCCGCTTCCCCCGCTCTATCCGTTAACCACGGACCCCGAAAAGTCCGTAGGTTTTTGTCTGGCTCCCCGGGACAGACTCGAACTGCCGACCAAGTGGTTAACAGCCACCCGCTCTACCTGCTGAGCTACCGGGGAATGATAATGCCTTATCTTTCAGTTGCCTGAGAATTCTTCTTCCTGTGGTTGTTTTGTAATATTTCTCTTTTTCCCTGGCCTCTTCTAAAGACCCGCATTCTTCTTGGTAAATAATCCTAAATGGCCGCCTACTTCTGGTAGACCTCGTTTTACCTCTGTTATGTTCCTTCAGTCTTTTTTGAGGGTCTCTGCTTATCCCAATATATAGATTGGCATCTTTCAAACTTTTTAACACATATAAATACCAGTTTTCCATACTGGGGTTAACAGCCACCCCTGCCTGCCGAGCGGCAGTCAGGCAGGCGCTCTACCCGTTTACCTGCTGAAGGCAGGCTGAGCTACCGGGGAATGATAATGCCTTATCTTTCAGTTGCCTGAGAATTCTTCTTCCTGTGGTTGTTTTGTAATATTTCTCTTTTTCCCTGGCCTCTTCTAAAGACCCGCATTCTTCTTGGTAAATAATCCTAAATGGCCGCCTACTTCTGGTAGACCTCGTTTTACCTCTGTTATGTTCCTTCAGTCTTTTTTGAGGGTCTCTGCTTATCCCAATATATAGATTGGCATCTTTCAAACTTTTTAACACATATAAATACCAGTTTTCCATACTGGGGTTAACAGCCACCCCTGCCTGCCGAGCGGCAGTCAGGCAGGCGCTCTACCCGTTTACCTGCTGAAGGCAGGCTGAGCTACCGGGGAATTATTGTCTTTTTATAATAATGTAAGCAGGGGCAGATGTCTAACAAAATCCTGCTGCCCGGTCAATAGAATTTTTGAGGAGGTGCGCTCGGTGTTTCGCTCCTTGACACCATAGAGTATTCCTTTTATTTTGATTGTTTACAAGTCTAAATTCAGGAACATCAGGGGATCTTATGAAGCAGATCGTTCTGGGTACCGCAGGACATATTGATCACGGAAAAACCTCTCTTATCAGGGCACTGACAGGTATCGATACCGACCGCCTCAAAGAGGAAAAGGAGCGGGGCATTACCATAGAACTGGGCTTCGCCCACCTCCAGCTGCCTGGAGGGCAGCGGGTGGGCATTGTGGATGTGCCGGGGCACGAGAAATTTGTCAAAAACATGGTGGCCGGGGCCACGGGCATCGACCTTGTGGCACTCATCATCGCTGCTGACGAAGGCGTTATGCCGCAGACCAGAGAGCACCTGGAAATCTGCGAGCTGCTGCGAATAAGGCACGGCCTGGTGGTGCTTACCAAGATCGATATGGTGGACTCGGAGTGGCTTGAACTGGTAAGAGAGGATGTTAGTGAATACCTGTCGAGCACCTTTTTGGCCGACGCGCCTGTGATTGAAGTCTCTTCCGTTACAGGGGAGGGTATCGACAAACTGATAGACACCCTGGACAAGCTGGTCCGGGAGATTCCTGACAGGGACTCCGGGCATCTTTTCCGTCTCCCTGCGGACCGCGTCTTCACCATGAGGGGGTTTGGCACTGTGATTACAGGCACCACTATCTCGGGGCATATCCGCACAGGGGATGAGGTAACCATTTACCCCCAGGAAATACAGACGAAGATTCGGGGAATTCAGGTCCACGGAAAAGAGGTCCAAGAGGTGAGCGCAGGCTTGCGTACCGCGGTAAACCTGCAGGGAGTGGAAAAGGCCACGATCAATCGGGGAAATATTCTTGCCACCAAAAACTCCCTTCGACCCACCTATATGGTGGACGTGGCCCTTGAACTCTTGGACAGTGCACCGCGAAAACTCAAGAACAGGGCCAAGGTCCGGTTCCACACAGGCACTTCTGAAATCATTTCAACCGTAGTATTACTGGACAGGGATGAGCTTGCTCCAGGTGAGGCCTGCTTCGCCCAGATCAGGCTTGACCAACCCACTACCGTGCTGAAGGGGGATCGCTACGTCCTTCGCAGCTACTCACCCGTGCGGACTATCGGCGGTGGTGAGGTGCTCAATCCGCTTCCCAGAAAAAAGAAACGTTTTTCCAAGTCCGCCCTCTCAGAGATGAAAACGCTTCATGAGGGGGACTTGTCCGATATCGTAGAGCTCTTCGTTGCCCAAGGCCGCTTCCACGGAGTAGAACAGAAAGAGCTGGCCTTTTTGGCCAACACGGGTAGGAAAAGGCTGGACGAGACGCTGAACAGATTAAAGGCCCAGAAAAAAATCACCCTCTACGATAGGGAACGGGGTCTTCTTATCCACAAAGACTATCTCTCAAAGGCCAGAGAAGAGATCCTTAAGACAATCGGCCAATATCATAAGGATTTCCCCTTGAAGGATGGGCCTTCTAAAGAGGAACTTCGATCCAGAACCACAGGCGCCGGGAACCCTAAGCTATTCAATTACCTGATAAACCAGCTTGCCCAGGAAAACCTGATAGCACAGGAAAAAGAAATCGTTCGTTTGGCCGAGCATCGGGTGACCCTGGCAAAAGACCAAGAGGAAGCACGGAAGAACCTGGAGGAGACATATTTGAAAAGCGGTCTTCAACCCCCTTATTTCAGAGAACTGAAAGATGAATTCCCTGCCGAGGTACTTGAAATCTCCGTCAAGGAGGGCGTACTTGTCAAGGTCAAAGAAGATCTTTTTTTTCATCGCGATGTTATCGAGGAACTTCGGGAGCGCTTGGTGGATTTTCTTCAAGAGAACGGCGAGATTTCCACCCCCCAGATCAAAGATCTTACCGGGGTCTCCCGGAAATACACTATCCCGCTCATTGAATATTTTGATCGCACTCAGGTCACCGTAAGGGTCGGGGACAGCAGGGTGCTGAGGAGGAAGTAACACCAGCGCTCGGCGATCAGGGGCTAAAGGACAGCCCCTGCTGAAAGTTTAATGCAAGCGCTGAGGGCTCAAGGAATCATGGATCTTATCTCCGCCGTTGACCTGGGGCCCAGGGAGCATGTGGCCATCGTTGGAGCAGGAGGCAAAACCAGCCTCATGTTTTCCTTGGCTGGGGAACTGGTTAAGGCTGGCTGCAAGGTAGTGACCTCCACCACCACTAAGATCTGGCACCATCAGGCCCAATTAGCCCCTGCAACCCTGTTTTGCGGACCGGATCCGCCAGAGCCCAAAGCGATCAAGACAGGGCTTGATAAACACGGGCACCTTTTTGTGGGGCGATCCCTCATGATCTCCGGCAAGGTGGAGGGGATCAGTCCCGGGCTGGCAGACTTCCTCTTCAAAGATCGGGCAGTGGATTACGTGATCATTGAGGCGGACGGGGCGGCCGGTTTGCCCCTGAAAGTCCCCGCCGAAGGTGAACCGGTCATTCCCTCCACGGCAACCGTTGTGATCGCCATGGCAGGGCTGGAAGCCTTAGGGAGACCCTTCGGGCCGGATACGGTTTTTCGGCTGGAAAAATTTCAAAAGATGTCAGGGCTGAGGCCAAAGGAGATACTGACCCCCGAGCACCTCGCCAAGGCTTTTACTGCTCCCGAAGGGCTGTTCAAGGCAGGCCCAAAGAGGGCCAGGAAGGTTGCATTCCTGAACAAACGCGACCTCCTCTCCAGGGAGTCGGCGCTCCATGAACTGGCACATCTTGTTCTGGGTGCCTCCGGCTTGAAAATAGAACGCGTAGTGATCGGGTCCATACTCGAAGGGACCTACTCATTCATAATGGAAGAGTCATGAAGTATATCTACCAGGAGTTGATGCATTTGTTTCAACAGGGCCGTTTTTCGGTCCTTGCCACGATTATAAGACAGGGCGGCCCCTCGCCAAGAGGGCTCGGGACCAAGTGCCTGATCATGGAAGACGGCTCCCTGGTGGGGACCATCGGGGGCGGACTTCTGGAAGCCCGCGCCATCAAAGAATCCAGGCAGGTCTTCGACACGGGGCTTCCACTTAGACTCTATTACTCTCTCAAAGGGACCGATGTGGCCGACACTGACATGCTGTGCGGGGGAGAAGTGGAGGTGTTTCTGGAGCCGGTATCGCCAGGGAAGATGAGCCACCTTGCCATCTTTCAAGAAATGGTGAAGGTGCAGAACAGGGGAGGCCAGGGTCTTCTGGTCACAGTGCTCGACCGGGAGCGCTGGCTCTTCGGGGAGGTGCCCAAGGCGTTCCTGAACAGGGACGGCCTAAGCACAGGCTCCATGCGGGGAGAAGGGGGACTGGAAGACGCCTTGCGTCAACGTATGGATGAGATCCTATCGGCCGGACAGCCCCTCCTTATCTCTCTGGCCGAAGGCGAAGAGCGGGTAGAAATCTTCGTGGAGCCGGTAATATCTGATCCCGTGCTTTACGTTTTCGGCGGCGGGCATGTTTCCAGAGAGATCGTCCCCCTTGCATCCCGGGTCGGGTTCAAGGTGGTAGTTATTGACGACCGTGAGGCATTCGCAAAGGCAGAATCTTTTCCTGGGGCCAGGGAGGTTTTTCAATACTCCTTTAATGATGTCATGGAAAAGATCCCGGTGGGCGATTCCTCCTACCTGGTGATTGTCACGCGGGGTCATATGCATGATAAGACGGTGTTATCCCAGGCCCTGCGCTCTGATGCAAGGTATATCGGTATGATCGGGAGCAAGCGCAAGAAAAAAATCATCTTTGAAAAATTGCTTCAGGAGGGCTTCACCCATAAGGATCTTGAAAGGGTACATTCCCCCATCGGCCTCGATATAGGAGCGGAAACCCCAGAAGAAATCGCAATAAGCATAGTTGCGCAACTGATCAAGGTGAGGGCCGGCTTGGACTCATAGCGGTTAAGGCGGAAAGGCAGTACCGGGAAAAATCTTTTTTGGTTCATCCGACTAAAGCGTACTTGTTGTGTGGAAATGGCTTTAAGAAGGGCATAAAGTCTTTTCTTCGATTCCGGGTCTC
>JAOZOW010000125.1 GCA_029933075.1 Deltaproteobacteria bacterium
GGGTTCGGGAAGTGGGGGACATTCTTGGTCATGATGGTGATCCTCTTCTTCCTCGGGATGTTCCTGGACTGGATCGGCATCATCATGATCACCTTTCCCCTCTTTCTCCCCATTGCACAAGACTTGGGGTTTGACAAGGTATGGTTCGTGGTCACCATCGCGGTGATGCTCCAGGATTCCTTCCTGACCCCGCCGTTCGGGTATGCGCTATTCTATCTCCGGGGCGTGGCGCCCCCTGAGGTAAGCACATCGGATATTTACTGGGGCGCCTTTCCCTTCTGGCGGTTGATGGAGTTGGGTCTCATTGCCTGTGTCATCTGGCCCCAGAGCATCCTTTGGCTGGCCAACACTCTTGTGAAATAAAAAGCCCCCCTTCTGTCAGGGGGGCTTTTCGTCTCCGTGATCGTCCATCCCTCTACGCCCCGGGCAGCCTGATTACCAAAACCGGCTTCTTGCAACGTCTTATGACCCGTCTGGACACACTGCCCATCATGGCATCTTCCAGGAGCCCTTGACCGTGGGAGCCCATGACCACCAGATCGCAATCACTCTCGTCAACCTGCTTGAGAATTTCCTCAGCGGGATTTCCGATCTTGACGACAATTTCGTCGGTAATAAAAGGGCACTCGGGTAGATCTCGTACGGCCTCCTCGCAAAAAGCCTTGAGGCGCTCTTTGATGGCATCGAGCACCTTCTGTTCGTTCTGCTTCCTGAGCTCCTTCCACCTCTCCTCCCCAAGTATGCTCGTGACCAGAGTGTTGCCGAAAGAGGAAATATCTTCGAGGACATGAAGAAACGTGATACCGCCGCCATACCGATTGGCCAGGCTCATGGCGTATCGGAAGGCATAAATGGCATTGTCTGAAAGGTCCGTGGCGTAAAGGATCTTCCTTATATCCGGGATCGTCTTTAAGGTCATGAGCATCCTCCTTGCCCCAAAGTACGCGCGCTCCCGAGGAAAGCGCAAAAATTGGCTTGGAACTGGTTCCAAACTCTGTTAGGTAACAAGTCCAAAAGGCAAAATCACAAATTACATTGCCATGTTTTTGCTGGTGCATCAGTATAGTGGCGAAAACAGGGAGGATCAAGGGAAAAGGCCTATTAGGGGACACAGGTAATGTGGGATAACCTTCAGATCGCTCTGGGCATTGCTGCTGTAATAGTGGCTTACGGCCTCACAAGAAAAATCAATGCCTGGAGGATAAAACGCGCATACGAGTCTATCCTCAGAGAGCTTGAACAGAAGAAGGCCTTTGACCCTCCTTCAGCCACCAAGCTCCCCTATGCCAGGCAAAGCATTATTCGGGCCGGGATGAAGGATTTCCGCCCCAAGGCAGTCGAATATCTGGTGGCGGCCGATATTGTTGGGAAAACCGGAGAAGGGAAGTACTATCTGAAAGATAGAGAAGCTGTCCGCTCCGGCCCTGAATAGGCCTTACAAAAAAAGGGCTCGATCTTAGGAGGTTTTATGTTATCGGAAGCAATTGCCAATGAACTTCGCGCCATTGTTGGTTCAAATTGGTTTCTTGACTCACCCGAAGACCTGGCCACCTATTCCTACGATGGATTTCTTCCCGAATATAAACCGGATGGGATAATCATCCCAGAAAACAGGGAAGAGATAGCGGCGATTATGGGACTGGCCAACAAGGAGAAGATCAACATCATACCCAGAGGGGCCGGGACCAATATCTGTGGCAGCTCGGTGGCAAGGCAAGGAGGAATTATTATGGCCTTTCACCGGATGAACAGGATCCTGGAGATTGACCGGGAGAACATGTGCGCTGTGGTGCAACCTGGGGTGGTGAACGCAGATCTTCAAAGGGAGGCCGCCCGGTTCAGGCTTATGTATCCGCCTGACCCCGCCAGCATGTTTGTCTCCACCATCGGAGGCAACGTGGCCCTGAATGCAGGGGGGCCCAGAGGCGTCAAGTACGGAGTCACCAGGGACTACCTCCTGGGGCTCGAGGTGGTACTCCCTACAGGGGAAGTGATTCGGACCGGCGGCAAGAGCCTCAAAAGTGTCACGGGCTACGACCTCACCCGTCTTATGTGCGGCTCGGAGGGCACCCTGGGGATCATCACCGAGATCATCCTCAAATTGGTACCCCTTCCAACCTCCAAGGCGACCCTTCAGGCCATATTTCTCGACGTGGACCATGCAGCAAAGACCGTCTCCGCAATTATGGCTTCCGGCATCGTTCCCACCACCCTGGAACTCATCGACAAAGTGATCCTCGACGTTATCAGCGATTACGGAGGGGCATCCTTCCCTAAGGATGCCGAGGCATTGCTTCTGATCGAAGTGGATGGTGAGGAAGTGCTGGTCAAGGCCCAGGGGGAAAGGATCGAGGAGTTCTGCAAAGAGAGAGGGGCCATCGAAGTGCAGAGGGCACGCAATGCCGAAGAAGCGGAGATGCTCTGGCAGGCGAGGCGCACTGCCTTCGGGGCCGTAGCACGTTTGAGACCAAATATCCTCGTGGAGGACGCCACTGTGCCTGTGAAAAGACTCCCGGATATGATCCGGGTCATTATGGACCTGGCCGAAAAATATGGCCTGAGAATCGGGGTCCTGGCCCATGCGGGCGACGGGAACCTCCATCCCCTCATCATGACCGATCTAAGGGATGAGGAAGAGATGGCCCGAATTGACAAGGCCTTGGATGAACTTTTCGAGGCCGCCATCGGCATGGGGGGGACCCTTTCAGGCGAACACGGCGTGGGTATTGCCAAAGACCGGTTCATAGATATGGAATACAGTGAAAAGGCTATTGAGATCATGCGCGGGATCAAGAGGGTGTTTGATCCAAACAATATCCTGAATCCCGGCAGCTTCCTGTAATGTGGGGGGGGAACGGGGATGAATAAAAATGCATCCGTGTTGAAGCCATCCGAGGAAAGAAATGGACCTGAACAATATCGCAGAAGAATTTAGTCAGTGCAACAAATGCGGCCTGTGTCTGGCCTCCTGCCCGGTGTGCCGGGAACTCCTGTTGGAGAAATATTCTCCCAGGGGGAAGATTCAACTGGCCCGATACTATGGCCGGGGAGACCTGGAACTGAGCGACCATTTTCGAGAAATCTTTGAAAGGTGCCTCCTTTGCGGCGCATGCTCGATCACCTGCCCCAGCGGGGTGGACCTCAAGAAGGTTTTTCTGGAAATGCGGGAGAAGATTTCGGAGCACCGGGATCTCCATGCCCATATAAAGAGCATGGTTCAGTCTCTGGCGGAATACCACAACATTTCTGAAGAGGAGAACGAAGAGCGGGGGGAATGGCGGGAGCTCTTGAAAGAGATCCCCGACCACATGTATGAAAAGGATCGGGCGGAGGTGGTATACTTTGTGGGCTGCGTGTCATCCTTCTTTCCTATGGTCCAGGGGATTCCCAGGAATCTGGTGCGAATTCTGGATTTGGCGGGAGTGGATTTTGCCATACTGGGCGGGGAGGAGTGGTGTTGCGGGTTTCCCCTCCTTGGGGCGGGCCTTTCCAATAAAATGGAAGAGCTCAAGGCCCATAATCTGGAAAAGGTAAAGGCTTTAGGGGCGGGAACCGTTGTCTTTTCCTGTCCTTCCTGCTACGGAACGTGGGATGAACACTATGGTACCGACCTGGAGCTTTTACATTCCACCCAGCTCATCGAAAGACTCATCAGGGACGGGGCTGTGACACTGCGGGAAGTGAAGGCAATGGTGACATACCACGATCCGTGCGATCTGGGCAGGGGCGGTGGGGAGTACGAGGCGCCCAGGGCAATCCTCAAGTCAATCCCCGGCGTGAGCTTGGTGGAGATGGAGAAAAACCGCGCGCAAAGCGTTTGCTGCGGGGGAGGCGGCAATCTGGAGATGGCTGATCCGAAACTTTCGCGTACTGTGGCCCGAAAAAAGATAGAACAGATCACCCAGACCGGTGCAGATACTGTGGTCACAGCCTGTCAGCAGTGCATCCGGACAATCAAGTCCGAAGCCCGGCGGCAGAAGATCGATCTGGATGTGCTGGATATTACGGATCTGGTTCTCCGGGCGATAGGCCCCTCCTGAATAAACGCCTCACTTTTCTTTCCAGACCGGCTCACGTTTCTCCAGGAAAGCCTTTATGCCCTCCGCTGCATCCTCGGAAGTACATAGGCGGGCGAACGCCTCGTTCATATGTTCGAACTGTTTGGAATAGGTCATATCCTCTGAGGCGTAAAATGCCTTTTTACTCAGCTGAAGGGCCACAGGACTCTTCTTTGCCAAGCGTGCAGCCCAGTTCCGGGCTTCCGTTTCAAGCTCATCTGCAGGCACTACCCTGTTCAGGAGCCCCATATCCAGGGCCTCCTGTGCCCCGATAAGGTCCCCGTAAAAGAGCAGCTCCAAGGCCCTCTTTCTACCTACCGAGCGCGCAACAGGGATCACGGGTCCGACGCAGTTAAGACCAACATTGATGGCAGTCAATCCAAGACGTGCGGTATCAGCGGCAATGGCTAAATCCGCCGCCGCTACCAGTCCTGCCCCATTTGCCGCCGCAACTCCGTGCACCTGAGCAATGACGGGCTTGCTAAGCCGGCTGATGCTAACCAAGGGCCTTTCCATGCATTCTATCCACTCACGATATTCAAAAGCGCTCTTGCCAAAGAACCCCTTCACATCAATACCCGCACAAAATGCCTTGCCGGCACCTTTGATTAGGATTACCCTAACCTGCGGATCCGAGTCCATCTCATCCAGGGCCTGGATAAGCTCCGTGGCGAGGGAGGTGTTGAAAGTATTCAATTGTTCCGGCCGGTTCAGGGTAATCTCTCCCACAAAGTCGACTACAGACTCCACGATAATACTCTCATAGCTCATTTCTCTAATTCCTCCTTTTCCGCATCTTTTTCCTATCAAGCCAGCCCTTTTCTAATATCCTTCCTGGGCCGCCGTTTTGGTATCAGGCATCATGTCACGATGTCCCCACTCCACGTGGGCCCCGAGGGCGGCTGATTCCTGGTGGACGCTGTATTCGGGCATTACCGTGTCGAACCCGAGGATTTCATGACCGGCTAAGGCCAGCTCGGCCATGGCCTGGGGATCGTGGTGGGCCTCAGGGAAGGAGACATCGCCCACATCCCTTCCTGCACCTGTCGCATCGTCGCAGTCGCCCTCAAGGCGCACACCGGCTTTTAAGACAAAGACATCCCTAACCTAACGGCAATACGGGGGCATGTATCTCAAAGGGATGGAGACGTGCGCCCCTGCCTGCGTCAGGCAGGCCTTCTTCTTACCGATCCCCTGATATTGCGGTGTT
>JAOZOW010000126.1 GCA_029933075.1 Deltaproteobacteria bacterium
GCCCTTAATCACGCCGTTGGACCATGCGCCGTCTGCTATCGGGGCGTCGGGCGTGCTAATCATGAGCCCATGTTTCAGGATGGTCGCGTGATCATTTACATAGTACGCTACGTACCAGTGGTCGAACAGGCTCCCGTTGAATTCCGAATATGTCCCGCCATAAAGGGTTGCCCTTACCCCCACAGTGCCAAGGTGGCCATTCCTGTAAAAGGGTATTGAAGCCTTTTCCGTCCTGTACCACCGTTTCTGTATTTCACCGCCGAAGACCGGGGTGCCAGTCCCCATATCCACAAACTGCCCTGTAGTGCTCGATTCGCCTTCGTTCGCTGGCTCAATGCTCAGGATACCATCTGGCCCAGGTAGAAGATCGGCTGCATCGAGAGGACTTCCCGTGTAAACTGAAACGACACCGCTCCCTTGGACCAGCGGGATGGGGTACATGCTTCCCTGGCCCTCCCACATTTCAATTTCCGACCGATCATAGAAGGTCCCATTTAGGTCCCCCCTGAGGATGCCCATATTCCCGTTTCTGTCCACGTAAACGGCACTGATGCCGGCCTGGACCGCATGGTTGGAAAGGCTCCGGCCTGCCATGTAGCCGTAGTAACCTCCATTCCGGGTGTTGTCATCCTGGTTCCAGATGGTGACGGATTCGTCATAGGGGTTTATGCTTTGGAGCGTGCCGAAAAACACGGAAGGATGTGGAGGGACCACGCCTGGCCATTCAAGCTCGAACTCGCCAAGGACATGAAAGCGTGCTGGCTGGCCCGAGCTCGCACTCCACAGGTCATCCAGACCGGCAAGGTAGGCGGTGATATCGTCATCGTCAAAGAGTTCATAACATGGAGTGGCGCTGGGGGGGACGTCTCCCCCAGGACCCTGTCGCATTGCATCCAGTGCGGAGCCGGAGTAGGTGCCTTCGCAGTAAGAAAGCGCCCCTGTGGCCTTGTTCCAGCTCCATCTTTCAAAGGTCCCGTCAGCATTGTAATCGGTATGGGTTTCAGTATTGGTGGCCGCATTGTAGTAGTAGGACCGGCCCGCATCCACGCCTGTAAAATAATCATACCTGTAAGTTGAGCTACCGCTGGTCCAGTTTCCATACAATTTCTTATCCATCCTGCGTTTTTCCCCGCTCATGAACCCGTTGAACTTGAGGGCTTGACCTGCGCTCCAGTACCCGGAGGCGAGGGCCTGCCATCCTCCATGGGTCGTCCCATTCTCATGGGTACCTACAACCTTCCCGGATATCTGCCCGTACTTGGTCAGGGTGATAAACTGGCCGGAATATTGCCCTGAAAGCATTCCGCCCGAGAAGCTCAGGTTGATGGGAGATGTCAGGAACCAGCCGGTATCGGAGCTCCAGCCCCCGCCTGCCACGGGATGGGTGCCGAACTCGGCCACCCCCGTGGCCCTGACCGAGGCCGAAGACGCGAGGCTGGGATTATTGAAAATGGCCTCCCGGCCGAAGAGGATCTGGTATACGCCCCAGTTGTCATGGCCCCGAATGGAAAGGGTGCTCCCCCATCCAAAGTCGGAAATGATTAAGGATTCCGGGGTTCCATAATCTCCCCCTACAAAGGCACCCATAAATCCTGAGTCAAGACTCGGGGAGAGATCTGAGGGTGCAATCCCGATCCCTGATTCCATCTGGATAGGGGAAATGGACCCGGAGGCCGACCACTGGATGCTGCCGCCGGGACTCAGCCCTGAAAACGTACCTTCAAGGATGCCGGCATCCCGGGAGTCGTCGATATAAATGGCGTGTACCAGACCTCGGACCTCATTGATCACTCCCCCCAGGAGGCCGTTGTAGGCGCCTGTCGAGTTCTCATGGGAATGAAACCCGAGAGAGAAAAGCGGAGGCTGGCCCCCTGCGGGTTCGTACGTGCCTGCAAGAGAGATATTGCCCGGGACGCCACCCGTTATGGTCCCTGAAATGGAACCGCTCTTTACAATGGAGTTGGATTCATATTCCTCATACCAGATGGGGTACCAATCGGATGCGGGCGGGGTTGAGAAATAGGAGGAGGGATGGCTCCCAACGATCCAGCTCCCCTGCCCGGTGAACTTGAAAGGATCCTCTTCAAAAGTGCCCCATCGGCCGTCCGGCAGGTAATAGCTGCTTGATTCCTCGCCGCTCAGCAATTCCGTTTCCCGGTCTCCTGAGTGAACAGTGCCGCCTCTGTCCACGAAGTAGCTATATTCATACTTGTCATAGGGGCCGGGCCAGCCGCCGTGCCAGTAATCCCCTTCATAGTATGTTCCTTCGACCAACCTGAAGGTATCCCCGGAAAAGCTGCTGTCAATATTGAGAATGTAAAGGGTCTCCGGCACCGTTTCTGTAATGGGAATCTCGGGCGCAATGCCTGTAACGATTGGGCTTGTTGGTTCTGCAAAAGTCTCCTCCAGGAGAGGCATTTCGAGCACTTCCACCATCTCTACCATTCCCGTTTCTGGTTCGGGCGGTGCGCCCTGTTCTGGTGCCTCTTCGGGTGCACCCTCTTTGCCAGGCTGGCCTTCGGCGCCAGCCTTTTCCTCTGATGGTTGCTCAGCCTGGGCCTCTTCCTTGGCCGCACCTTCTTCTTTAGCGCCCTCCTTTTCCGAGGGCTTCTCTTCTTTTTCTTGTTCTGCAGGCTCCGTATCTGATGAGTGTTTCTTGATCTCCATATCTGTGGCGGGCCTTACCACGGGAGGCTGATCCGGACTTACAGAAAGGAGGGATTGACCGGCCTTTATCTCCACCACCTTTTCGGGCACGTTGAGACTGTAGGCATACCCTTTGCCATCTGTAAACGTGGCCCCGGTTTTCCCTCCCAGGTGGTAGGTGAAGTAATCCGTCCCCCTCACACCTACAACGGCCACGGGGGTATGGATTTCATAGAGGTTTGGCCTGTCGCGACCAAACAGCCTGCGAAGCCCCGCCCTGACAATGCTTCGGATCTTGCCCCTGTACAGGCTAAGGATGCTTCTTGACCGCTTTTCCCCTACCATGTATTCGGTAATCTTCATCCGGGTTTTTGGGGCAAAACGGAGGATGCTCTTGTCTACAAAAATGATCTCTGCCTTGGACCTGCTTTTGGTCCGCACGATGTCGCCTACATAGACTCCATCCCCGACCTTCACTGGCACAGCCCGTTTGCCCGGTCTGGTTATATCCACTCTCCCTTCTACACGGGTGAATTTGCCAACCGGCGCTGCGAAGGCTTCAAAGGGCCAGATCAAAACCATGGCCAGTACTCCAATTAAAGGAACCATGCGCTTCATTTTTTACTCCTCCGTTTAGCTTCCCTTCCGAATTGCCAGGCCTGCCCCAATATTTCGAAGATCAGGCAATGCCCTGCCTAAAATCTGTATTCAATCCCCAGGGTGTAAATGTTTTTTTTGTAATCATAGATCCCTATATTTGAGTCATCCCTGATCCTTGAATATTGCGCTACGATATTTGCATTCTTGAAAATTTCATAAGTCAGCCCTATCGATCCTTCGTAAGTATTGTCCTTTCTCCGCTTTAGAAAGATGGTATGGGTATTCTTGAAGTTCTGACGAAAGATGGAAGCGGTTACCTGCAGATTAAATTTACGGATCAAAGGTATGGTGGCGCTTGCTGATAATTTGTGGCCTCGATGCTGCCAGTTATCTCCCTCGGTATTGTCGTCAATGAAGGCATATCTCATATTCAAAAAGGCGCCCTTCTTGAACACCCATATCCAATTAATATAGGTGTCTGCACCAGCGGAATCCCGGTTTTCTTCCGGTATCAGAGGTTTTCTATTGTAATAGTTCCAATGAAATCCGCCATATACTTCCAACAGATGATTTTTTCTTACCAGGAATCGTAAAAGTGGGCCAGCATTGAAGGCCTCCAGGTACTTTTTATAACTTGGATTGCGGACAAGGAAATGGTTGTAACCGCCGACCAGGTTGAGGCTCCACCTCCCGAAGTTATAACCGGGAGTGATGGCAACACTGTTTGCAACAAAGTCATGCGTGTGGGTGTTGTTGCTGTGAACCTTCCATGATCCCGCATACTGGGCGTTGAACAGCCAGGGATTGTTGAGTTTCGGTACATAATTTACTCTGAGAGAGTTGTTTAGAAAATAGGCCTCTTCATTGGTGACGCCTGGGGCCAGAGAGGAATCGCTGGGCTTAAGGACCAAATTATCATCGTATCCGCCAAAGAGACCAAGGGTGAAACGGAGGGGCCTCTCCAGGAATAGCCTGTTTTCCACTAAGTCTTTGTACTGCCTGGCATAACTGGCCAGATCTGACTGTGGATCGCGGAGAAGCGCCGTCTCCAGGCTCTTTCGGGCCATTTTTAGCTTCCTGGCCTTGATGAAGCATATCCCGATCTGGAATTCTGCGGACTGTGCTATGGATTCATCCAGCGTTTCCGCTTTCTTAAATGCCTCAATTGCCTCATCATATCGTCCCTCTTTTTGGAGGACCAATCCCTTCAAAAAAGCTGTCTTGGCAGGGTAGATGCCTTCTCTCTCACCCACACCGATCCATTTTTCCGCTTCCTTCAGGTTTTCCGGCCCACCTAATTGGTACAGGACGTCTATCAGTTCCACGAGGGCTTCTTTGATTTTGGGCGTGAGGGTAACCGCATCCCGGAGATTTTCCAACGCCTTTGGATAATCCTGAGCCTGTTTGTAAGCAAGGCCCAGAAAGAAGGCCGCCGGAGAAGACGCTGGCTCCACTTCACGTGCCTTTATTAAGGCCTCAATTGCCTCTTCATAGTTTTCCTGGTTATATTGTCTTATTCCTTCTCGCAATGCTGCAGATTCTGCCCTCACATGAGGCACAGGATTCAGAAGATAAAAAGCAATCAGGAAGGTCCAGACGAAAGCAAAGGCTCTAATCTTCATGATGCGAACCTCCGAAATCGATTGAAACAGATGGATTCTTGAACTTCTGTTCAGAAATAGATTTGATAGTGTATAGTGGACACTGATTCCGAGGTGTGGCTTCTGGTTTGTTTCTGGTTCCAAAAAGCATGTGGCAAATGCCGGTTGAAAGCGAAAGAATAAATTAGTAGATTTATCCTCAAAAGGGATTATTCCTTCAAAAGGTTGGTGGCCCTGCCAAGAAAGTGATATGTTGTGTACCAAGGTTTCGGTAGGATGTCAAGGGGTTATGAACCGGCATAGAGAGATGGAAATAAAGCGTGAAGAAGATGAAGAAGGGCACTTGATTGCCCGGTTCAAGGCAGGCTCCATGGAAGCTATGGAGGAGATTGTAAGGAGATATGAGAGACCGCTAT
>JAOZOW010000127.1 GCA_029933075.1 Deltaproteobacteria bacterium
CCAGAGGAGATGACATGACAAACAGGGAGATTAGCATCGGAGAAGTGGGAGAATTCGGATTTATTCGATCCATTCAGGAAGGCTGCCATTTCTCCAAAGACAGGCTAATCAGGGGCATTGGGGACGATTGCGCCGTCATCGGGCCTTATGGGGATAGGGTAATGCTGGTTACAACCGACCTTTTAGTGGAAGGCGTCCATTTCATGCTTGACAAAATACCCCCCGAGCAGCTCGGACAAAAGGCAGCAGCCGTGAACCTCAGTGACATTGCAGCCATGGGGGGAAAAGCCCTCCACCTTTTCTCTTCCCTGGCGATTCCCCCAACCATGCCTGTCAAGATACTTCGTGCCATCTACCATGGACTAAAGGCCATGTGCAGCCGGCATCGGGTCAACATTCTTGGCGGAGACACCTCCGCTTCAAAGGAAGGACTCACAATCAGCGTTAGCGTGATCGGCGAAGCACTCAAAGATGAAGTAATTTACCGGGATGGGGCCCGCCCAGGAGACGACATCTACGTCACCGGGACCCTGGGGGATGCGATGGGAGGACTGAAACTGATCATGGAGGAAGTTTCAGGGCCCGAAACGGTCACCCGCAGGCTCATAAATGCCCATAACCTGCCTGAACCTCACCTGGAGGCGGGCCGAGTAATTGCGCGGTCTCACCTCGCTTCCGCCATGATAGACCTGAGCGACGGGCTCCTTTCGGATCTCCGGCATATTTGCGAGGCAAGCGGTGTAGGCGCAATCCTTTTCAAAGAGAACCTCCCGGTATCGGAGGACCTCCGCCTGCTCGCGGCGGAAAATGCCATGGATCCATTTGAATGGGCCCTCTCAGGAGGCGAAGACTACCGGTTGCTCGTAACCGTGCCAAGGGAGAACAAAGGAACATTTCAGGCGATCTTTTCGGATAACGCCTCCTGGAAGATTTATAGAATAGGAAGGATTACAAAAGGCGAAGGCCTCAAGCTGAGACATCCTGACGGCTCTCAGGAACAGATTGAAGCTGCTGGTTGGGATCATTTCACCATGGCGCATTGAACCCTCCGGTTTCCAAAAATTTTACAACCTCTCGATCCACAATCTCTTTCATCTTAAGGGCCGCTGCCACGTCAATCCTGGTTATCCCCGCTGCCAACCTCAAATAATCCAGGAATCGGCGATCAAGGTCTAACCGATGAGTATGAGGGGCATCCGGGCAGTAGCTGAAATTCTTTTCCAAAGAAACCAAAAGATATCGGGAAAACACTTCAAACCGCTGCCTGAACCCTTGCCATCTCAGCAAACCGGTCCCCTTCCTCTTCACCATGGACTCAATAATGTACGCATGGGCTTTCGGGTTTAGCGGAGTACTGAAAAAGGGATAAGAGAGGGAAAATGAATCCCTGCTAAGAGAAACCCCGCCCTCGGCTCGGGCAATCTCCGCCAGTAGCTCGGCCCCCCATCCAAGCATTTTGAAAAGGGGGTTTACTTTTCGGCTGGAGTAGCTAAATGAATCGAGGCCATCGGTGAGCTGGAGCCAGAATCTTCGCGGCTCCTTCTCCAGCTTGAGAAACTCCCTGGCTTCCGGGCAGATCTCCCTGCTGCATTTCTCCCCGAAACCCACGCGATACCGAAGGTCTTTCCCTCTGTTCCGTCCTGGATGAAGCAGACACCCTATCAATTTACATTCTTTGTCCAGATATCCCAGGGCCCAGCAGCTCATGCCCGTGATGGGACGAACACCCTGACCTCCTCGGGTAAAGGCGCTTGTATTTTCCCGGAGCACCCTTTTTATGATATTCTTGTATTGGATGTGTTCGTAGTGAGCTGGGCGAATCGGCGGGCAACAGGCGAAGCAGCTTTTATTGCTGTCAGGAAAACAAAGAGTAATCTTCGAACCGGGTTCAGGGATTAGGGGTTGGGGCTCAGGGATATGTTTTCTCCTGATTTGGGAACTTCTATCGTGGCTCATGCCTCTCTTCCACTTCCTGGGTCCGAATCAACTGCCTGCGTCGCTTTCTGGCAAGTTCCCTCATGTCCACTACCTGGTCAGATTCATCAACAATCTCCCGGCCCAGGATTTCTTCCAAGATATCCTCAAGGGAAACCAAACCCGAAAGGCCACCATATTCGTCTATAACCACAAAGAGATGCTGCCTCAGCTCCAGAAATTCCATAAGCACCCGATTCAAAGGCGCCGATTCCACCACAAAGTGAACCGGTCGCATCAGTTCAGTGAGACGCATGGAGCCTTTCCCCTGTGACAGGGCCACAAACAGCTCTTTGGTGAGGACAATGCCCACCACATCCTCCATGTCTTCATCATAAACGGGGAAGCGGCTGTGCTCCCATTTCGTGGATGTGCGGCTCGCCTCCTCCACCGTAAGATGTTCGCTTAGGGAAAACACAACGGTCCTGGGTGTCATCACGTCCCTGACCTTCTTGTTCTGCAGAGTAAGAATATTCTCAATGGCCCTGTTCTGAAAAGGCCTGATGGCCCCGGATCGGAGACTCAGGCGGGCCATTACACGAATCTCTTCCGCCGTGATGTCCTCCCGGGTCTTTCCTCTGGCAATGAGGCCCGTAAGCAGGCTGCTCAGCCATATGGCAGGAGACATAAGCCATACAAGGGCACTGAGGGGATGGGCGATCAAGGAAACCAGCGCCCTTCCATGAATCACTCCGGCTGTCTTTGGGATAATTTCCGAAAATACAAGAATAGCTAAGGTAAAAAATGCCGAAAAAACCCAGAGCCATTCGTGGCCGAATACAGCGCTGGCGGCCGAGCCGGCAAATGCTGCCCCAGCGGTATTGGCGATGGTGTTCAGTGAGAGTATAGCCGCAATAGGCCTGTCGACGTCCTTTCTGAGAGCCTTGAAAATCCTACCGCTCGATCTTCCGGCATCCACCATTGTCTCGATCTGTCTCGCGGGCACGGCATAGAGTACCGCCTCAAACAGGGAGCATCCGGCCGAGATCAAAACCGCCAAAGTAACCGCAATAATTAATTCTATCATATCTCATCTCACCTCTTGACTACACGAAGACATCTTTTGCTTTTGGGGGCTTCGTGATCTTCGTCGCGAATAATATACGTTGCCAGACCTTATTCCCTCAATTCCTAATTCCCTGCCGTTCCCTCGAACGCCCTTTTCTCTTCCGGCCTGTTGATGTTGAAAAACGAGCTGAAATGAGGATCGAAAGCCCGAATTTCCTTCTCCTCCACATATCGGACAGAAACTTCCGGGAAAAACCGGATCACCTGACGATTACCGGAATCAATCAACCGCTTTGCAGCAGGCAGGCATGGCTTGGCATACAGGGCATGAAGGCTCTCCATTTTTCCTGCGATTCTGGGTATCACCGCATCGAAGTCTTTCCTGCACCCCACCATGTACCGGATTAGATCGCTGTTGAGGGAAGGCATATCACAGGCCACAAAAAACCCGGCTTCCGTTGTGATAACCGTCAGTCCCGTGTAGATGCCACCTAATGGCCCCAAACCCTTGATCAGGTCTTCATACATGGGTAGCTGAAGGTATGCATAGGTGCCCGGGGTATTGGTTATGAGAACCACCTTTTGAAAAACAGAATGGATCACCTCCGTGACTTTCTCTATCAATGGGGTGCCATTGACTTTCACAAGTGCCTTGTTGGAGCCATACCGGCTGCTCTTGCCGCCCGCCAGGATGACCCCTGTTACATCTGTGATTTTGTTCATCAATCGAAGACCCGCCGATTAGAGCAAATCATCACACCTCTACGTTGGCCCCGTTCAATCTCGAAATTCGAAGCTCGAAGTTCGAAACAATGTCAAAATTCAAAGGCTCAAAACCGGTTAGACATTTTCTGTTTTGGTCATTCGGATTTGTTTAGGATTTCGAGCTTCGGGTTTAGGGTTTTCTATCACTTCATTACCCGTGGTCCGAAAGCACGCCTATTCACTGGGGTTTTGGTTGCGGGTGCGCTCGAAACCGACGATCCGCCTGGCATGGCTGTAAATCCGGTTGGACCCCCTCGCCATATCCAAAAGCGTGATATTGTAAAACTTGGCCGCCTCCACCGCCCTGGAAGTAGGCCTCGACATGGCCATAAAGAGGGGCACGCCTGCTCTGGCCGTCTTCAGAATCATCTCAAGGCTCGCCCTGCCGCTCGAAACCAGTATCTTGTCCTCACAGGAGATTCCTTTCATGAGTGCAGCCCCGATAACTTTATCCAGCGCATTGTGCCGCCCCATATCCTCCCCTTGAATCACCGCCCTGCCATTCCCGTCAAAAAGTATGGCCGCATGGGACCCCCCTGTCCTCTGGTAAAGGGTTTGAAGCTCTCCCAGCCTTTTCGGCAGTTTATTCAGCACCTCCATCGAAAAACGCGCCCGGCTTTTTACCCGCCCAAGTCCTTTTTTCAATTCATAGTAGTTTTCCTTCCCGCATATGCCACAACTTGAATAGGAAATTCTCCTGCTCCCGGCACCAGCGGAAAGGGCTTCCACCTCCCGGATACCGACATCAACTTCAACGACCTGATCCTCTTCTCCTCCTCCCCTGTAAGTAACATCGCAGTGCCGGACATCGGAAACTTCTTTGATTAGCCCCTCCGTGAAAAGGAACCCGAACACCAGCTCTCGCGTCATCCCAGGGGTGAACATGATCAGGACCTGCCTGTCACGATTTATAGTTATCTCAAGCGGGGTTTCAACGAGGAGCTCGCTGGACTCCGGGGTAATCACCTCATCTGTCCATGTAAAAGACCGTATCTTTTTGTACATCTTTGGGGCATTCATTAACCCACCAGACCTTTCTTCATATCGCCCCCCTCTGCCTCTCCCTTAATTTCCCGGGCTCTCCCCTGCCCCTATGGTTATTGACATCACTGCCGAATATGATATGCTGAAGAAAAAATCAAATTGGCTTTGCGGCCGGGAAAGGGGGTAGCTTGAGCCGAGACGACTTAATTCAAATAGAAGGTGTAGTCACCCGTGTTCTGGGCGGCGGCACAATGGAAATCCAGTGTGACAACGACATTACCATACGGGGTGTACTTTCCGGGCGCATGAAAAAGCACCGCATCAAAGTCATGGTGGGAGACCGGGTCCAGGTCAGCGTCTCCCCTTACGATACCACCCATGGCCTAATCACCTACCGCTTCTAA
>JAOZOW010000001.1:0-31654 GCA_029933075.1 Deltaproteobacteria bacterium
GCCCCCCTCGACCGCCGCCTCTACCCATACCGCGGCCCATGCCACGGCCCATGCCGCGGCCACAACCCATTCCCCTTGCTCCAGGCCCACCTCCTTTGCCGCGCCATTGTGGAGCCGGAGCTCCGGTATCTCCCATGCCAAAATGCCCGGATACATTGGGCTGGGTGGTGCTTTTCAGCAGCCCCCTCTTGTAGTTCTCAAGGGCCTCACGGACTGTGCCACTCTGCCCGAGAATTATCTCAACTCCCGCAGCCGACAGAGTTCGGACCGCATTGGGTCCACAGTTCCCCGTAATCACCGCTTTGACCCCTTTGGAGGCCACAAACTGGGCCGCCTGGATCCCTGCACCGCCGCCCAATGCCGCACTCTGGTTTTCAAAAACCTCGAACCCCGTGTCATCGTTGGTATCCACAATTACAAAATAGGCACATCTGCCGAAACGAGGATCAATGGGGGCATCCAAATCCCCGGCACTCGCGCTGACCGCTATTTTCATTCTTCATCCATACCTCCTATTTTCCTGATAGTCGGCCGGGCAGGTCCTCCAAACTTATCCCCCTGTCCTGCCTGACAGCACATTATACCGGGATTTATAAGCACCTTTCGTGCCATTCAAACAGCTACGGGAGAAAATGGGCAACCTATTGAAATAACGCAACAATAATAATGGTGGCAGGCGTAAGGGAAGCCCCCTTTTGCCCAGGGCCCATTTCTCCCGCGCAATGTTTCCAATAATAAAATGATGCAGGGATGCAATAAAAAGATCCCCCGACCCAGAGGCATTGTCGGTCAGTTCCGGGTCAGGGGCTTATTCTCAAATCGTTAAAAGGTTTTCCTACTTGAGATTCAAAGTCCTTTTCACAACTTCTTTATCATGTTCGTAGTCAATGACCCTCTGAAGCATTATCTTCTGGGCCATCACAGGGCCTGCTCCATGCCATGTGGCCACGCCATGCTGTCCCGCGGTCCAGTGCTGCAGCAGCTTGTGAACCTTCATGATATTTTCCGTGGGCTCATCCGATCCAAAGCTATAGAACTCCTCCACGTAGTCTTTGACTTCCGGATTCTTGAGTTCTTTGAGGGAAGGCATGGTCACAATGAGGCCGCCGCCTATGTCTCCGGCCAAGGCCATCACCCGCCAAAAGGAGTTGCAAATATTCAGTTTAGACACATTGCCCATAAGTTCGTCCGGCAAAAACACGCCAGATCCAGGAGGTTCTTCCGCCCCCTTGGTCGCCGCGGCCATGCCGCAAGCCCTTCCGGTCTCTCTCAGTACTACCATCTCCATTAACTGGTCATTTATATGTACCGCCTTTTCAAGCCCTTTGTACTCCTGGATCAGCTTGGCCGCTCCGATGATCTGATTCATGAAACCCACCTTGCACGTCCCTCCGCAGGTCATCCGGTGGGTCTTTGCAAAACGAGTCACAAACTTGATGGAATAGGGATACTCTCCACAGTGAAAAACCCTTTCCCAGGGGACAAACACATTTTCAAAGATAACCATGGAGGTCTCCCGCTGACCAAAGATAGGGTTCCCCAGTTCTTCAAGATCATCGGCAAGGTCTCTTTCGGCTGAATAGGGAGAATACTGGCAGACATAGGTGATCCCTTCGGCATCGGTAGGGGTGGCAAAAGCAATGGCATAATCTTCTTCGCCTTCAAAATGCGCGGCTTGAGGAAGTACTACAAGCTCATGGCTGGCAAAGGCGCCGCTGATATTGATTTTTGCCCCGCGCACCACAATTCCGTCCTTATTCTTATCCACCAACTTCAGGGAGAGGTAAGGATCGGGCCAGTCCAGGGTTTTCTGATTCCGCCTCCCCCTGGGCTCCGTGAGGGCCCCGGCCACCGAAAGGTCTTTACGTTGCACCATCTTGAGGTATTCGAGAAACCTCGGGTGATACTCGGTCCCCAGGTCACGATCCATCTCCCAGGTAGTACTTGCCAAAGAGTGAAACGCATCATATCCCACGCACCGGTAGATGCATGTGCCCAGCATCTCGGCTGTGAAAGTGCCCGCCTCCGCCTTTTTTACCAGATCGTCGGTACTGGCGCTCACATAAGTGTACCGATTCACCACATCGTCAATGAGCGGAGAATAACAGGACATGATATCCTTATATTCGGGATCAAGGGCCCAGGCATAGCTCGCCTTGTTGGCCTCCACAACGGTGCGGGTATTCTTGTTTTCAAGAACATTGTCCACCTTCTTCCCGTTCATGAAAACCTTGGGGTTGCACTTTTTCAAGCTTTCTTCAAACTGTTCCGGTGTCATCAAAGCCATCTCATTCTCCTCCTTAATAATTAATAAATATGGTTGTAAATTATTGAACGGAAAGTATATACATTCCGCGCCACGTTAGAGATAATGACCCCAGGGTGGAACAACTTGCTGAACTAATGAGGAATATCTCTAATCAGGCTACCTTGGTCTTCTCGAATGCAAAAATATTTCAAATTTGCATTATATGAGCCTATATTTTGAAAAAATGCAATACTTCGTCTCGGCCTTACCCGCGACTGATCAAAAATGGATTCCCATCCTTGAAACCTCAAAACTTGCCCGGAGATACTTCGGGCTTGTCCGGGAAGGGATTCATCCGCTAAGCGGCGGGATAGTTAGGTCAGTCCCCACACCACAGGCAATATGATTATCCCCGAAATACTCTTTAAAGAAGGCCTTTGGTTCATCACCGGTACAATGACAGGGGGCTATCCTTTTGACCCCGGCTCGAGTCAGCTCCCCGGCAATGCTTCTGATAGTCTCGAGGGATTCCCCCATAAGATGAAAACCTCCAAGCAGGAGATAAATCCGGTCTTTAGAAATTTCCAAAGCCCTGCGAACCATTCTCACAATTCCCGGATGAGCGCATCCGGTAATAACCACAAGTCCTTTGGAGGTTTCAATAACAATTCCCTGCTCCTTTATTCCCTCTCCAAGCTCTCCCGTACTGTGGACCCCGGGGTGGATCATGACCGGCCTTTCCACCTCCTCAACCTGCAATCCCAGGGCGCCCAATTCCTTCTTCACACTCATCGGAAAAGATGCGGGCAGGTAGATAACGAAGTCCCTGCGGTAATCAAGCAATCCACCGAGCCCTCCCGCATGGTCCGCGTGGGCGTGGGAGATCACGATAGCATCTATTTTCTCCGGTTCCACGCCTAACCGATCCATGTTGCCAAGCAAGGTCTGAGGATCGGCCCCGGTGTCGAACAGGATTGATCTCCCCTGCAACTTTATGAGGCAGGAAAAGGCCCAAGAGGACCGAAGATCCCCCTTCAATGAAATATTATCACAGACAACAAGAAGACGATTCTCCGGCTCCACAGGGGCTTTAGAAGGAACCGGATCAAGCACCTTGAAAGGGTTGTGATGTTCGGGCATCTATCGCTCCGCCACCGGCCTCCTCTTAGTCCCTTCTACAACGTCCACCGGTTGAACACGGAGGTGTTTCGCAGCGCTCCTCTCGGCCGCAACAGGTGCGTCCCTGAGCCCGCTCTGGCACCTGGGGGAGAAATGATGCCGGTGACATGATCTTTTCCATATCTTGGCTGCCGCAGTGCTCGCAGGCAATAGACTCCTCTTCTCCCACGCCCACGAGAAACTCGGAAATTGTCCCGCATTTCTTGCACCGGTACTCGTAGATCGGCATTGCGTGCCTCCTTTACACCCAGTGACCTTCCACGTTGGCCTGAGTGGTATGGGTATACTCTCCATTGAGATAGGCCTCAACAGCCTCCTTTATCGTACCTCTCACCCCCACCACCACCTTGATCCCGGCAGCATCGAGGAGTTTGAAAGCCTTCGGACCGCAATTCCCCGTGAGCAGCACATCGGGGCTGTGGGGGATAATATTCTGGGCCGCCTGGATGCCCGCCCCCTGGGGGAGGTCCAGGCTCTGCTTATTGTCAACGACCTGGAACGACATGGTATCGGAATCCACAATGATAAACTTGGGTGCCCTGCCGAATCTTGAATCCACCTCGGCCATAAGATCTTCACCCCGGGAAGTAACTGCTATATGCATATGCCCCACGCTCCTTTCTACCAATCACCCGGAATCAGGGTTACGTTTCCTCGTTTCTCAGCTCCATGTGCTGCGCCAAAAAGTTTTCTTTTGCCCTCCTCGCTATTATGAGGCCGTACCCGGCCCTCCGGAGGACATACCCCGTGAAAATTGTAGCACATTTCGTGCCAAAGGGAGTCAAGTGGGAGCAATAATCGCGCCTCTCAGCGCTTGCCTGTCCGCCCATCAAGCTCCGGAATTTGAAGGTTCAGCCGTTTGATCTTTCGCCAGAGGGTAGTGGTATGGATGCCCATCTCGGCGGCAGTGGCTTTCCTGCTCCAGTTGTTTCTCTTCAGGGCCTCGTAAATATAACTTTTTTCAACGGTCTTCCATGAAAGCCCTTTGGGGCTAATATCAGCGGACTCGCTCTTTCTTCCATCAATTGCGCCCCGGTGCAGATATTCGGGCAGATGCTCGATTCTTATCACACGATTTTTGCAAACCACTGTGCCATATTCAATGATATTCTCGAGCTCGCGGATGTTCCCTGGAAAATCGTGTGACATGAGCACAGGTATGACTTCCGGAGACAACCCCTGGATCTCTTTACCCCCAAGGCGGTTGAACTTTTCCACAAAATGCTCCACCAGGAGCGGAATATCCTCTTTCCTTTCCCTCAGGGGCGGCAGCACCAGCTTTACCACATTGATGCGGTAGTAGAGGTCCTGACGAAAGCTTCCCTCCTCGACCAACTCCTCCAGCTCCCTGTTCGTAGCAGCCACAATTCGCACATCAGCCTTTTCGGACTTGGTGCTTCCGAGCGGTTCATAGGCCCTGTCCTCCAGGACCCGGAGAAGCCTCACCTGAAGGGCCTGTGAAATATTGCCTATCTCATCCAGGAAAAGCGTACCCCCCTCTGCGAGCGCAAGGCGGCCCGGTTTATCCCTCTTGGCATCGGTAAAAGCCCCCGCTTTATACCCGAAAAGCTCCGATTCCAAAAGCGTGTCAGGCAAAGCACCGCAATTGATAGTGATCATGGGGGCGTTCCTCCTGGGACTCAGGGAATGGATCGCCTTGGCAAAAAGCTCTTTCCCTGTACCGCTTTCCCCCACAAGGAGCACTGTTGCATTACTTTCGGCCACCTGCTCTAAGATACCGAAAAGACGCAACATCTCTTTGTTCTTGCTGATGATATCCTGAAAGGTGTGTTTGTCAGCAAGCTCTTTGCGGAGCTCCTCAACTACACTGATATCTCGGAAAGTCTCTACTCCCCCGATCACATTTCCCCTCTCATCTTTCAGAAGGGCCGTGGAAATACTCACGGGTATCCTTTTCCCCTCGGAATTTACAATGAAAATGGCTTGATTTACGATGGAATCCCCTGTCTTCATTGTCTGGCGTAAAGAGCAGCGCTCCTCACATATGCTGGCCCTGAACACTTCCCAGCAATATCTACCTATGGCCTCCTCTCTGGGAATGCCGGTGATTTCTTGGGCAGCCCGGTTGAAAGATGTAATCTTCTGGTGGGAATCGACGGTAAAAACGCCATCTGCGATGCTGTCCAAAATGATTTCGGTCTGGTTTTCAAGCGCCTCTTTCATTCCCTTGGCCCCTATTCTCCGTCTGCGAGCAAATAACACCATTAATGAAACCGAACCTGGAAGTCAAGATGAATGGCAGGAAAATACGGGGAGGAGATAAGCTCCGTTTATATGGTTCAAATATAATGATGGGCATATTTTCGAACAGGATGGCCATCCAATACATGAAATTGCCGGATCTTTTTCAGGGTTACCGGCGAAAAGGTCCCTATGGGAATATAGATGATCTTTTTGCCAAGACGGGCTGCCATGCTCTGGCACCATCCGGATGGGGGGGCTGCCGCAACATAGACCACATGTCTTTCGAGACTGTAATCCAGGGCAGCCATAAGCAATCGTTCCGGTTTGTTTCTGGCCATATCGAAAAATGAATCCTTCCAAATATCATAGACCCTCATGGGCGGATAAGTGAGCATGAATCCCCCATACTGGCATCTGGAAATACCGGGGCCATCCATGATCTCTCCTGCGGGCGTGCTGTAAAATGCCATATCCGACTCCTGCTCATGCTCGCCAAGCCAGGTGACCCGCCACGGAAAGTTCTCCGGCCCCCCGGTGTCGGGCAAATCTGGGTCGAATATAACGACCACGGAGCCCACCTTTCCTTTCAGCGGCATTTCCGTCTTCACATACACTTGGCCCTTAAAGGCCCAGTCCCGGATGGTCTCCCGGAGGTCCAAGCCGTCCAACATGGAACATGTAAAAGGTTCAATCCGGCTGTTTTCCTCCGCCCTTATCTCCATGGCCCGTTTCATCAGATAGCGGCCATATCCCTCAACCACCACATCTTCGGGCGGGTAGGAACAGATGGAAAATCCCCTGAATCCCTCACGCCACTGCCCGGGGTAATGCTCCCGCTTCTTTTTCTTCACCGGCACGGCTACCAGGCGCCTTCTCATCGTCCTGAGCCGCCTGTGAAATCGGATCAATTTCTGATCTAAGAAAAGGTCCTCGCCCCTCAACCTGAGCACCGGCAGGCCCGGATCCTCGCTCTGCCATGGATACTCGCCTCCCTTTTCCCACAGCTCGTAGGCGAAATTGTCGTCGGCCGCCCCTCGGGCCGCCACAATGAGCTGGTAGAAGCTGGGCACCAAGTTTCCGGTAAGCAGGGCGTAATTCCTGGCAAATCGATTCAATATTCTCTTCTGATGGCGAGTGAGTTGCTCCTTGCTGTTTTTCCAATAGCGCTCTTGTGCAATGCTGATCAGGTCGCTGTGCACCTTGAGCCGATCCAGATTGAGCGCCTCTCCTTCTGTACGCGCACGCTCGTATGCCGCTGACAAAAAAGGCATCTCGCTAAGGATCTCCCGGCTTGACTCTTCATGGAGATGAGCAAGCCCCACGCCTTCCCGTTTTGTCCTACCAAGCACCTGAGTCTGCCGTTTGTCCAGCATGTGGAGAAGACCCGAGAGGTGTGCCAGCCCGCCCACAAACAATACACGCTCTGCTTGGTCTGCCAGCCGCTGGAGATGATAAGCCATGGTCTTTTCTCGCAGGGTATCCTCGGGATTGGCCGGGCCGGGTGGGGAGAAGCGGAGGTATGCCAGGCAGTAATTATGGTAACCTATCCTCGTAATAGAGTAGGGGTCCGGCACGGGCGTAAACTCAAGGGGATATCCCTCCATATCCCGGTCCACGAATTTCACCGATACGCCACTTTCGAGGGCCAGCCTGATAGCCTCCACCTGGCCGTCCGTAGGTTCAATGAGCAGATAGGTAAAGGTTCCGTCTTTCTCTTCATAATAGACTACTGAAAGGAGAGGAAGCCTCCTTACGCCCTGCAGCAGTTTGTCCCTGAGTGTGTCCGGGTATTCCACGGCAACTAAATCAGGCCTAAATTCCTCGAATTGCCGCCTCACTTCCATGGCAAACTCCATCCGGTTATGCACGATCGGGACAAGGCGAACATTCTTCCATTGAAATATCTTCTTACCCATGATTCTCTGAAATGAACCCCAAAGAGCCGGACGGCAAGAACCCTTAGCTCTCCCCCCTACTCATCATTTTCCAAGTCCACAATAAATGTCCTGAAATACTTGGCTGCAGTACTGTCAAGGATCATGCCCGCCGCCTCCTTCAAGTATTCCGCCATCTTTTTCTTTCGCTCCACCGGCATCAGCTCCGCAGGTGCCTCGGCTAATCTCTTCAGGGCATAGCGGGCGATATTGATCCCATCCCTTACCGAATAGCGCTCATCCGCTTCATGGGCGGCCTGGAGGAATTCCACTACGTACTCCAAGATCTCTTCCTCGGCAAAAGGCAGGTTACTTTTCAGGATCAAGAGCTCTTCATCTCTTTCAGGGAAGTCGATATAGATCTGAGGTTGGAGCCTGGAATGAATATATTCAGGAAGCTCGAATGTGCTGGCATCGTCATTCATGGTGGTGCAAAGACGGAATTGTGGATGTGCAGGGATCTTGATACCGGCCACGATGGATTCAACGTACCGCCGGCTGTCCAGAAGCGGTGCCAGGGAGGCCCAGCTCTTCTCACTCATCCGGTTCCCTTCGTCAATGACCGCCACGCCGCCCTTTATCATGGCGGAGACCACAGAGCTTGCCATGTATTTGATCTCGCCCTTCTCTGAGATTACCGGTGTGATTATCAAATCCTCAGGTCGGGTGTCCATGGTGGCTTGAAACAGATAGACCGGCTTTCCCAGGGATCGACCTGCGTGGTAGGCTAAGGTGGTTTTACCCACACCCGGTTTTCCCACCAACCTCGGAGCAAGGGGCAGGTCGCTCTCCTCCACCACCAGCCATGCCGCCAGTACTTGGGTGACCAGCTCTGGCTGCCCAACCCACTCCATAGGGACAACATCTGGTTCGCTGAGGTGCAGCTCCACTCCGTCAATGGTCACGGTTTCCATGTTATTCAAATCCTCCGGAGATGTCCGTCCAAAATCGATTTTCAATTTCAGGGGCCTAGCTGAAAGACCTGCCTGCGCTGCACTCCCGGCAAGCAAGCATGGCCCGGCAGGTGATTTTTAAATCGACGATATTTCTATTGTAATACAGTTCCGTGGAATTGCAATCCGGACAGCGTGGCAATAGATCCCGTCTTACCGGTGGAGTTCATGGGCTACTGAGACGTTTTGCCATTTCCTTTATGGCATCCCATGCCCGCATAACATGGTCCCGGGAGACATTGGTCTGGCCGATGCACATGCGGAGGGAGAACTTGCCCCTGAGCTTGGTATGGGTGAGAAAGAGCTTGCCGGACCTGTTGAGCTCGTCCATCAGGCTTTTGTTGAGGGCCTCCAGTTTGTCCTCTGAGAGATCGTTCCCTAGGGGATGATACCGGAAACAGACCAAGTTGATGGTCCTAGGGGCCACGAGCTCGAAATCACGCGCCTGAAGGATCCATGACTCGAATTCCTTTGCAAGGGCAATATGCACCCGAACCTTCTCCTGAAGCCCTTTCACGCCGAAGTAGCGAATCACAAACCAGAGCTTTAGTGCCCTGAATCTTCGACCTAATGGAACGCCCCAGTCCCGGAAATTCTTGACCTGCCGGTCCAAATCGGTTTTGAGGTATTCTGGAAGGATCTCGAAAGTTGAGGTGAGGGCATCGGCGTCCTTGCAAAAATACGCGGAGCAATCGAAGTTAGTGAACATCCATTTGTGGGGATTGAAGACGAAGGAATCGGCGTATTCAATCCCGTCCATGATGTGCTTCATCTCCGGCAGCATGGCGGCGGTCCCTGCCATTGCTGCGTCCACATGAAACCAGAGGTTGAAGCGCTGGCAAATCTCTCCTATGGGACGCAGGGGATCCATGGCTGTGGAGGAAGTCGTTCCTAAAGTTGCCACCACACAGCAGGGGAGATGCCCCGACCTTTTGTCCCGCGCTATTGATTTTTCCAGTTCGCCCGGGATCATTGCAAAGTTATCGTCTGTGGGAACCGCTCGTATGTTTTCCCTTCCGAACCCAGCTATCTTCACACCCTTCTCAATAGAAGAATGGGCCTCTTCGGAGGTATACACTATGAGCTTTTTTTCACTGCCTTGCAGGAAGCCCCGTCTGTTCACTGCAAAACCGGTAGAGCGTTCTCTTGCGCAGAGAAGGGCACATAGCGTGGAAGTGGAGGCCGTATCCTGTATCACCCCGCTCCACCCTTCCGGCAACCCTAACATCTGGCGAAGCCATTCCATGACTACCTCCTCCAGCTCTGTGGCAGCCGGTGAGGTCTGCCATACCATGCATTGTGCGCCCATGGCAGCCATGAGAAATTCTGCAAGGATAGATGGTCCACTGGTGTTTGCCGGGAAATAGGCAAAGAAGGATGGATGTTGCCAGTGGGTCATCCCGGGAATAATGATCCTTTTAAAATCATCAAAGATTCTTTCCATTCTTTCCGGTTCAAAAGGCGCGCCTCCGGGGAGCTTTCCTTTAATCTCGCCCGGCCTTACCTGCGAAAGCACAGGGTATGCTTCCATACCCTCCATGTACTGGCTGATCCAGTCCACAACAGTATGCCCCCATTCCTTGAAAGTCTTACTGTCCATCACATTTCTCCTTTTCTAACCCCACTATGGTGAGCGATGAAGCACCGGCCCTCTGGAGCTCAAAGCAGTATATTCTTTGCCTTTTGCCTTGGACGGAAGGATCCTTGAGCTTTAACACACCGGATGCCATAATACTCCCAGTGAAAGGAATTGAAAAGCCGATTGACCGCACCCAACCTTTCTCGTACAACTGATATCACATAAAAGGAAAACATCTATGGCAAAGACACCTGAATACGAGATCAAAGCCTTTGGGGTGCGGGTGCTCCTCTCAAAGCATCCCCAAATACGAAGGCTCAAACAGAAACACTACCCCACTTTCTATGGAAACAGATTGTGGAGATCAAGCTGGCTCCTGATGGACTACTTTCATCGCCTCGGATTGCCCAAAGGATCAAAGGTCATGGAGATAGGCTGTGGGTGGGGGCTCGCTGGAATCTACTGTGCAAAGAAACATCATGCCCATGTTACAGGGGTGGACATGGATCATGAAGTATTTCCCTTCCTGCGGCTTCATGCTCAAATCAATGGGGTGGAGATCAGGACTTTAGGGAAACGGTTCGGCGGCCTTACAGAAAAGCATCTCCAAGACATCGATGTACTCATAGGCGCGGATATTTGTTTTTGGGATGAAAACATCCATCCGCTTAAGCGACTTATTTTACGCGCGCGCCGGGCTGGAGTCCACCTGGTGCTGATCGCTGATCCTATAAGATCACCATTCGAGAAGCTTGGTGCCTATTTCGTGGAGCACTGTGGCGGACAAATGCTTGATTGGACTTCAGAGCACCCAAGATGTATCAGGGGCAAAATTCTAAAAATAGGATCGATCTCGGACCGGCCTCCTTTTGCTCTCCATCCCTCTGATATTGGGAAAACCGCTTAGCTCTCACGACCTCATCTCTTCATCAAGAAATCGTCTGCAATAATCATTAAACTCTTCACGGGTTTGAGAAGAGATTTGCGTATACAGGTTTTCCATAAAAGCCCTGGGCAGTTTTACTTTGGCCGGAGAAAATACGGAGCTGTTGTCTTTCAATATTTTCCAGTATTCTATCCCGGAGCACAATATGAAACGGATAAAATAGTCATAGGAATCGTTGCCAGGGGGGATGTGGGCAGCATATTCCACAGCGCCGGGGAGATCATTTCTCAGAGTTTCATCACACATCTTATTAAGGATCTTCACAGGATCTTTTTCTTCTTCAAAATAGCTCTGGGGCCAGAAAGGCCTTTTCTTTGTCTCCCTGTCTTCTGAAAAGTCTCTGATGATATTGAGCTTTTGCAAAAAGAGCCCAAAGGAAACAGCGTTCGACTCCAGCACCTCAAAGACATTTTCCGTCACATGCCGTCCTTTCATTTTCAAGAGATTGGTCAAATAGATGCCAACGGTGCCAGCCACATAGTAACAATACTCATTTAATTCTTCCGGCGTTCGTATGGTTCTCTTAAGAAATGCGCACATGCCATCAGCCATCTCCGTAGCCCACCTCTTTCCCAAAGTCTTTTCCTCTTCGGTAAGTGTATTAAAAAGGCCTATTGTGGATTCGTAATTTTTGAATACGAACGCCTCTTCTTCCGGTATCACCTCCAGCATCCGGTTTCGAACGGCAGCGCAATATCCATCTCGAAGGAGATGCTCGCAGAAGGCCTTTATCAACCTGATCTTTTCTTCTGGTTCCAGGCCCGGGGAGTCTTCAATGGTATCGACCGTCTTATTAAGATTGTATTGCACCATGACGGGAACTCTGAACCGCTCGTCAAGATTAAGGATTGGGATGGCAAAACTACGGGATTGGTTTATCAGGGTCTCCTCGTTTGCCTTGGTCCAAATTTCCAGACTTGAACGTCCCACTGCTTCTGTCCCAGTGCTACTTTTCCCCTTATTTATGTAGGCCCCCGAGCCTATCCATGTCTCTTGCCCCGCCCCCTTAGGATTGAGGAACCATCGGCATTTTGTCAAATACTATTTCATGACCGCTTCATAATGAAGATTTTAGGTTCACCTGGTTTTTGCATGCTTTGACAGTTGATCTGTTATTTCCATCAAAGGGCGTAAAGTCTTTTCTGAGTGACTGTCGGGAGAGCGCAGAAAAATACCAGCCCGGGAGACCCGGAATCGAAGAAAAGACTTTATGCCCTTCTTAAAGCCATTTCCACACAGAAAGTACGCTTTACTCGGATGAACCAGATTTTATTGGAGCTCGAAGGGTAATTGACATAGGAAAAACGGGGACGGAAAGATCTGCCCAAAAAAGGGTTGACGTTAATACCACACTGTGGTATCTTTGAATACAAAGACATGTTTTGTACCTTGCTTTGTATATTCTTTAAAAACAGCTTGTTAGAAATGGTCAACAGGCTTATTGACGTACCGTAAAATGGCACTTATATTAATTTTACTAAATAAGTAGGAATTAATTTCTTATTACTCTATTTTTGATGCAAACTGCGGAGGAGAATGAAAAATGAAGTTTGTGGAAAAACAGGCCCCCGACGAAACCCTGGACTTGGTCTGCCGTATGTGCCCCATGCACCTCTTGGAGCCCGGTGACAAGATAAAATGCATGAAAAAAGGCCAGATTTTGGAAGTGTTGACCGATTATGATGGAGCGCTGGATGACATCCCTGCCTGGTGCGAAAAATGCGGTCACGAGTTCATCGGCATGGAGGAGGAGGATGATTGTTACAAACTCTATATCAGGAAAGCGAAGTAGGTGAACAAAATGCAAATAGTCTATATGGACCATGCGGCATCCACCCCTGTAAGGAGAGAAGTCCTGGAAGAGATGCTTCCCTTTTTTCAGGAACGTTTCGGCAATCCTTCTGCCATCTATGACATCGGTATCGATATCAAAGGAGTCATTGAAGATCAAAGGGAAAAAGTCGCCAACCTAATCGGCGCTGAGGCGAAGGAAATTGTATTTACCTCCTCAGGCGCAGAAGCGAATAACCTTGCTGTTAAAGGTGCAGTACTGGCCAACAGGAAAAAGGGGAACCATATTATTGTATCGACCATCGAACACCATTCGGTCCTCAACGCCGCCAGGTTTTTCGAGCGCATGATGGACTATGAAGTCACCTTCCTGCCAGTTAACAACTATGGGCTCGTAGACCCGCAACGCCTGGCGGAGCTAGTGCGAGAGGAAACTGTTCTCGTAAGCATCATGCACGGGAATAATGAAATCGGCACCATCGAGCCCATATCAGGACTGGCCGCCATTTGCCGGGACAAGGGCGTGCTTTTTCATACGGACGCCGTTGCAACGGTGGGCAACATCCCGGTGAATGTCAAAGACCTAAATGTGGATATGCTCAGCCTGACCGGACCTCCCCTCGGTGCCCCTAAGGGAATCGGTGCCCTGTATTTCCGCTCTAATACCAGGCTCATGCCCCTCATACATGGGGGCATTCAGGAAATGGGAAGAAGGGGGGGCACGGAAAATGTCCCGGGGATCGTAGGACTTGGCAAGGCCGCGGAACTGACATTAAACGAACTGCCCGAAAAGACGAAACATGTAAAAAACTTGAAAGATCGCCTTGTCTCCGGGATCATGGATCGTATCGAGGAAATTACGTATACGGGGCACCCTGAGAATCGGCTTCCCGGCCATGCCAGCTTTTGCATCGCGGCCATTGAGGGGGAAGCCCTGCTCTTGATGCTGAATCAAGCAGGCATCTACGCCAACACGGGTTCAGCTTGTGCGTCAAAGGCCCTCAAGATTTCGCCGGTGCTTGTAGCTATAGGGGTGCCGGCGGAAATCGCCCAGGGCTCCATCGTATTCACCTTGGACAGGGACAACACGGCCCCAGAGGTTGATTACATCCTTGAAAAGCTCCCTGCGGTGGTGGAAAGGCTGCGCTCTTTCTCTCCGCTGTGGAAGAAAAATATTTAGACAGCCTGAGATCAAAGGAGGAACGGAAAATGTACTCAGAGAAAGTCATGGATCATTTCATGAATCCGAGGAATGTTGGGACCCTGGAGGATGCCGATGGAATTGGGGAGGTAGGAAACCCTGTTTGCGGGGATATGATGACATTTTACATCAAAGTCAGAGATGACAAGATTGACGATATTAAATTTAACACATTCGGATGCGCCGCGGCTATTGCCGTATCCAGCATGGTCAGCGAAATGGCCAAAGGGAAAACCCTCAAGGATGCCAGGGCCATAACCAAAGATTCCGTGGCAGCGGCCCTTGAAGGCCTGCCGAAACAAAAAATGCACTGCTCTAATCTCGGCGCAGAGGCCCTGACAAAGGCCATTGAGAACTATGAAAAGAAAAACTCTGCCTGAGAGAGGCGCACCCTGGTCCTTTCAACTCCTTGATCCTCCTGATAACGGCAAAAAGGGTCTTTGAGCCACATGTTTAGTTCGAATCCATCCCTAAGTATCTCCTCAGATAGTCAGCGGTGTAAGAACCTTTCCCCTCTTTGAGGAGTTCCTCCGGTGAACCGCACGCCACCAAATACCCACCCCTGTCTCCCCCCTCAGGTCCGAGATCAATAATGTAGTCTGCCTCTTTGATGACCTCCATGTTGTGCTCTATAACCGCCACCGTGTTCCCTTGATCCACCAGTGATTGGAGCACCTTCATAAGGTTCTTGATATCGCTGAGGTGAAGACCCGTTGTGGGTTCGTCCAGGATATAGAAAGTCCTGCCGCTGGATGGCCTGGTCATTTCCTTGGCAAGTTTGATCCGTTGCGCCTCCCCACCGGAAAGGGTGGGGCTGGGCTGTCCCAGCCGCAGATATCCCAGGCCTATATTACATACAAACTGGATCGGGCGCCTGATGGAAGGAACGGCTGAAAAAAAGGCCCTTGCCTCATCAAAGGTGAATTCCAGGACCTCAAAAATGTTTTTCCCCCGATAAGTCACGGCCAAAGTTTCCTCATTGAACCGCCTGCCTCCGCACGCCTCGCAATGGACGAAGACATTGGGCAGAAAACTCATCTCAACCTTCAGCGATCCCTGCCCCTTGCAGGCAGGACATCTGCCCTCAGGCAAGTTAAAGGAAAACCGGCCCGGCCTGTATCCCCTGGCCCGAGCCTCCAGAGTCCCAGCAAAGAGCCTGCGGATATCCGGAAGAAACCCTACATAGGATGCGGGCACAGACCGGGGTGTACGACCGATCGGGCTATGATCCACTTCCAATACCCTTTCCAGGACCTCCCATCCTCTGATGTCCCTTGATCTGCCTGCCCTACACGACTGCTTAAGAAGTCTGTTCCGCAGCCCCCTGTATAAGGTCTCTTTGAGGAGCGTGGATTTCCCAGAACCGGAAACGCCCGTGACGCAGATCAGGGTGCCGAGCGGGAACTTCACGTCAATGTTTTTGAGATTATGCTCCCGGGCACCAAGGAGTTCAACACAGGGCTGCTTTTCGTATGCCCGATGACGGGATGTGATACGGTGTGGATGGCCATTGAAACATGCGCCTGTGACAGATTCCCGCGCTTTCTTTAGTTCCTTTAGCGTACCTGCGCCCACCACGCGACCCCCCTGGGAACCTGCTCCTGGACCGAGATCAACGATGTGGTCCGCTGACCGGATGGTCTCTTCGTCATGCTCCACCACCACAATACTGTTCCCTCGTTCCCTCAGCTCTTTGAGGGCCTCAAGGAGGATCCCGTTGTCTCTGGCATGAAGTCCGATTGTAGGTTCGTCCAGGATATAACACACGCCGGTCAGATTGGAGCCCAGCTGGGCGGCTAAGCGGACCCTCTGGGCTTCCCCCCCTGAGAGGGTATCACCGCTCCGGGCCAGAGAGAGATAAGAAAGCCCCAAACGGTTCATGAATGAAAGGCGGGAGAAAATCTCGGAGAGGATCGGCCTGGCAATGGGCGTCTCTCTGCGATTGAAGGTGAAGCTTTTCAGGGTCCTATGTATAGTCTCTGCCGGTTGTTGTACAAGGTCCCATATGGAATACGCCCCCACCTTTACGGCAAGCGCCTCGGCCCGGAGCCTACTCCCTTGGCATTTGCTGCATCGTCTCCGACCATTTCCTCCAGCATGTAGATCTATCTCTCCAAGCCCGTCGCAGGCAGGGCAGGCTCCGGCCTTACTGTTGAAAGAGAACAGCCGGGGATCAAGGGGTGCCATCCCGATGCCGCAGGCGGGGCAAGTGCCACTCTGGGAGAAAACTTCTTCTTCGCTCCCCGGCCCACACACAATCACGCTTCCCTCTCCCTCTTTCAGGGCGCGCCCCACCCAATGCCGGACGCTCTCACTTTTATCCCTTTCCACCAAAAGCTCAATTGTATGCTCATGGTAGCGACTCAGGGCCATTCCTTTCTCAAGAGGAACCATCTCGCCGTCAATACGGGCCTTCGTGAAGCCCTTCCGTAAAGCACGCTCCAATAAGTCTTTGTGAAAACCCTTACGACCTGCCACCTTGGGGGACAGGAGCGCATAATCGCGCCCTCTGTACCGACGGCGGATCTGATCTACGATCGTATCCCGCGTCTGGGCTACCAGCGGCCGGCCACATCCCGGACAGTGCTGGGTGCCTAACTTACTGAAAAGTAGCCTCAAAAAATGGTAGATCTCTGTCAAGGTGGCTACGGTGGAGCGCCTGCTGGCATGGCTTATGCGCTGTTCTATGGCAACTGCCGGCGGAATGCCCGATACGGCGTCCACCTCCGGTCGCTCCAAGACCCTAACATACTGCCGTACGTAGGGAGCAAGGCTTTCCAAGTACCGACGCTGTCCTTCAGCAAAGAGGATATCGAAGGCCAGGGACGATTTGCCCGACCCCGATATACCCGTAATCACCACGAGGCGATTTCTCGGGATGGAAAGGGAAAGGTTCCGGAGATTATGTTCCCTGGCGCCCGTGATTGTGATCTCTTCCGGTGTCTTCCCTCGCGCCCCTAAATGTCCTCCTTTCGGGGAATGCCCCGTCATCGATAGGCTCCGGCCTTTCAAGTAGGGCCTCAGATACCTGCCTGTATGAGACCGCCGTTCTCGAACAATCTCTTCTGGCGGTCCCTCGGCTACCACCTCTCCACCTTCCTGGCCGCCTTCGGGCCCTAAGTCGATCACCCAGTCCGCACATTTGACCACATCCATGTTGTGCTCAATCACCACCACGCTGTGGCCTTCCCGGACGAGCCTGTGGAAGACATGGAGCAGCTTATGAATGTCGTCAAAATGAAGCCCGGTAGTAGGTTCGTCAAAGATGAAAAGTCGCCTTTCCTTGTGGTTGCCTTTCAAATACCGCGACAGCTTCAACCGCTGCGACTCGCCCCCGGAAAGCGTATTGATGGGCTGGCCGAGGCGCATGTAACCTAAGCCCACTTCCGCCAAGGGTCTGAGCGCCTCCAGCACCCTCGGCACCCGGCAAAAGAAATCCAGGGCCCTATCAACGGTCATATCGAGGATCTGGTGGATGTTTTTCCCCTCATAGGTGATCTGCAGCGTCTCCTTTTTGAATCGTGATCCTTCGCACTTAGGGCAGGTGATGAAGACATCGGAGAGAAACTGCATCTCCACCCTTTCAAACCCTTCGCCCTTGCAGGTCTCACATCGCCCGCCCGCCACATTGAAGGAAAAATATCCAGGGCCCAAGCCCCTGAGCTTCGCCTCCGGCGTAGCAGCCAACAGTTGTCGGATGGGGCCCATGCCTCCCGTGTATGTCAGCGGATTGGCCCTGGGGGTCCTTCCAACGGGCCTCTGATCCACCAATACCGCATCCGAAATATACTGGAGCCCTCTGATTCCCTTGTGACGACCCGGCTTTCCCTGAGGATCTCTCTTGGCCCATTTGATGGCTCTATAAAGAATCTCTTCGGCGAGAGTGGACTTACCCGAACCGGATACCCCGGTAATGCAGACAAAGAGACTTAAAGGAATCCGTACCTCAATGGTCTTCAGGTTGTGCTCGGATGCCCCTTTGATGGTGAGCCATCGCCCTCTTTTTGGCCTCCGCCGGCTCTCGGGAACTGCAATAAAGCGCTTTCCTTTCAGATAATCCCCGGTCAACGAACCTTTTACCTTCTCCGTCGGCCCGAAATAGACCACTCTTCCACCCTCATCACCCGCCTTCGGTCCCAAGTCCAGCATGAAGTCGCTCTGCTCGATGATCTCCCGGTCATGCTCCACCACCACCACGGTATTTTGCTGATCCCGCAGCCCTTTCAGGATGCCCATCAGCCGATGATTGTCACGGGGATGGAGACCGATACTGGGCTCGTCCAAAATGTACAGACTGTTCACCAGCGAAGAGCCTAACGCCGAGGCAAGGGCCACGCGCTGAACTTCGCCGCCCGAAAGGGTGCGCGACTGCCGATCAAGCGTCAGGTACCCCAATCCCACATCCCTGAGGTATTCAAGCCTGCCGCGGATCTCATCCAGCACCAGGCAGCTGGCTTCGTCTCCGGCAGGCAGGCGGAGGCCCTCGAAAAACCGTAAAGCCTCATTCACATTGAGGGCATATATCTGGGCTATGTTCCGCCCGCTCAAGCGATAAAGGAGCGCCTCCTCCTTAAACCTTGTACCCTTACAGGCCGGGCAGGTCTTATATGCCCTGTAGCGAGAAAGATAGACTCGCACATGCATCTTATAGGTCTTGGTCTCCAGCCATTCAAAGAATCCTCTGATGCCGTAATAGTCAGGAGTCCCTTCGATCAGGGCCCTTTTATGTGCTTTGGCAAGGCGCTGGAATGGAATATGGGTGGGAATATGGTTGCGCCTGCAGAAGGCCATCAGGTCTTCAAACTCCATACGACCCTTTGCCCGGTCTCCCCAAGGCTTGATGGCCCCCTGCTCAAGGGAAAGTCGCCTGTCGGGTATGATGAGATCCAGATCGATATCGATGGTCCGGCCGAACCCGCGACAGGTCTCACAGGCACCTATGGGACTATTAAAAGAAAAAAGATTGGGAAGCGGTGAGCGATAAGAGATTCTGCAGTAAGGGCACTCCAGCCTGTTGCTGAATCTCAGGCGCCGGTCAGGTTTGACCCACACATCCACCCTGCCCTGGCCAAAGAAAAAGGCTTGTTCCACGGAATCCATGGCCCGCGCCCGGGCCTCCTTCTTGAACAGAAGGCGGTCCACCACAACATTGAGCTCTTCTCCATTATTCGGGAGTCCCCCACCTTCCATCAGGTGAATGCGCCAGCTCCTGAAAAGACGAGAGAACCCCATCTTTTCCAGCCGGGCTACCGTCTGCCCCTCATGCCTACCTTTCATCGGAAAAGGAAACGTGATTATCACCTCGGAGCCGGAAGGAATTTGCTCTATCCGCTTCCACACCTCTTCAGGGCCTTCAGCCATGACCTCCCTTCCGCACTCCCTGCAATGGAGCCTGCCCTGACGCGCAAACAGCAATTTCACGTAATCCGTGATCTCCGTCATGGTGCCCACGGTGGAGCGCGAGGTACGGACAGGATCCTTCCGATCAATTGCAATGGCAGGGGGAATGCCCTCGATCCTGTCCGCCTGGGGGCGATCCATCCGCTCCATGAACTGCCTTGCATAGGGAGAGAAGGTCTCCACATACCGGCGCTGGCCCTCGGCATAAAGGGTGTCAAAGGCGAGAGATGATTTTCCTGAACCGCTCACACCTGTGATGACGGTGATCCGGTTGAGGGGGATCTCAAGGTCAAGACTCTTGAGATTGTTTTGCCTGGCTCCCTTTATTCGGATAACTCGTCTTGGCATCTCTTCCAAAACCCACAATGATTTATGATCTGTGGTACCGGTTGAGGGCTTTGAAAATGGGCCCTGCAAAGTATATCTTTTTCAGCATCTTCACATCAGGGGAAAGACTATAGCCGGGGCGCACAGAAAGATCTCGTTAAACGCATATCTCCTCATTGAGCCCCTCTGTTGGGATGTAATCGATCTTGGACGGATATGATGACAGGGTTAAAGCTGAATTAACCGCCTTTGGAGGATTGACCGGTTTAGCCATTGGATCTTTCGGCCTGTTTCTCGATTCTCTCCCGAATTGCCTGTACCATAGGTCCCTCCTCCCGCCACAGTTCGCAGCTGTTAATCACATATTCCAAACCGGGGAATTCCTTCAAAGTCCGAGGCAAGGGGCGGAGCTTTCGAGAGCGATGCGTCCAGTAGCCATGAAGCGCGGCAGGCCCCATGGAAACTATCAGGTGAGCCATATGGGCACATCCCTCGATACCACCCAACCTCCTCCTAACCTCCTCGCTAAACCCGGACACAATTGGAACCCCTATCACATTTTTCACCTTTTCCATAACAGTCGGGCAAAGTTCATGGGGGGCCGTTGGCATTTCTGCCTCAGCATCCTTGATGGTGAGGGGCCAGCCCTGCACCAGTAATCTCACGCACATCCAGTGGACCGCACCTGGCGGCCTGGCCCTGCCGTCCCAGTGAAAACCATCAATCAACCGTTCATCCCTGAGCCATCCTTCCACCACGAGCTGCTCATCTTCAACAGCATATGTTCGGATCTCCACCCGCCGCTCATGCACGGGGCGATCATTCACAAGGTCTTTCAGGCTACTCATTGCTTTGCTCCTCACCACCTCCAACGGTGTGTGTTTGTCTCTTTCCCACTCCCTCTTGCCACAGCGCCATAAAGCTTTCTGCAGGCGCCTTAACGTAGTCCTGTATGGCACTGCACTTCACCCTGAAAAGGAAAAAAATGGCAGGCGCCAAGTCTTTTCCGTAGAGGGTCTCGAAATTGGCCATGCCTTTTGACACAATGAGGTCGGCTTCCTCCACCAAGCTCAAGAAGCTCTCAGAGACCTGACCCCAGTCCACTCCCGCCCCGTCCGTGCCAGTATCGACCACTTCATCAAATTCCGCCTCCAGCCCCCAGTTATTAAGTTCCTTCCGGGTGAGATCATTTAATGAAGGGCCGCCCTTCACCACCAGCACGGTTCTGTGGGATCGCTCACGAATGTAGTTGTAAAGAGGGATGTCGAAAAAAATCTCACCGGAGTTATCGCTCAGATAAAGAACCAGAGCTGGGCCCTTATCAAGAAAGGCCTCCAACCGATCCACTTGGTCGCGGTAAAAGGAAAGCCCTTTCTGAAGCTGATCCGGTATCCTGTCAAGCGCCTCTTGAGGGTCCCTGAAAAAATCCAGGCTGTTTCCAAGGACCGAAAGAGACACCAGGGATCGCAGGTCTTGACCCACACGATCTTTTACCTGTGAAAAGATCTCTTTTGCCCTCACCATTTCCTCGGCCTTGAATTGGAAGAAAGGGTCTGAACTCCGGGCGGCTTGCTTGATTTTCCTCAGGATGCGATTGGCAATCTCCGGGGAGCTCAGGTCGCTATTCATGGCATGGTCCAGGATCTTCCTGGCCTCTTCCTCCGCCTCCTCCTGAAAACCGGGGTTATGAGGGGCTGCCATCTCAGCAGAGCTTCTGGCCAGCGATACGAGGCACTCAACACACTGGGGAAAGGGTCGAAACGGTTTCACTGGAGGCCGCCTTCCACTATTTTCAAAAGAATGTTTGCCGGAACTCGGTCATTCAAATGTCTTCCATTGAGGACAGCCAGTTCTTTCAGTTTGTCTTTACTGGCGCCAAGCGCCACCAGGAGCTTTCGCAGAGTCCCTGAGCGACGCGTGATGCGAACCCGTACACGGGCCGGTTTGACATGGATCTTTTTACGATCTGTAAGCTTTTTAAACCCCCTCATGGTGTCTCCAAATAAGGGGGCGTAATGATAGTAAAAACGGCTCTTTATGCAAAGCCCATGGAATTCATACACCTTGCGGTCCTTTTTAATAAAATAGGAAAGGATTGTCACCAGCCCTTTTCTGGTCTTAAGCTCTGATACTACCCTGTGGGCGGCAAGTCCGTTGACCCTCTCCCCACGCGATTCAATCACAGAAGCGCCGCTATCACAGACAAATTTCTCTGCCGCTTCCCTGGGTGTGCGAGATCGTGAGATCCAAAACAGCATAACCGCATCCTTACCGGGGCTGATAATCCTTACCTGGGACCGGGTGTTCTGAAGCTTCCACCCTGGGGGCACAGGGAACTGGAACCTGAGCAGGGGATGGTAAAAGACATTCTCAGAGAGATAGCCCTGACGGGGATCTTCCCCAAACACCAGACCATCGATCCTCCACAGGTAGGCGTTGCGATTGACCTTCATATTCCTAAGCCCTAACTTGCTCTGCCACTCCCGAGCTCGCTTCCTGACCGCTCCAATCCGATCTTCGGGATTGGGATGTGTGGAAAACCAGCCCGGCAGACCGCTCCGACCGCCCTTTTCCTCCATGCGCTCCAAGGTTTCAAAGAACCGGGCCAACTGGCTGGCATCGTAGCCAGTCCTGGAGGCATACTCAACACCCAGGTCATCTGCTTGACGTTCATTATCCCTGCTGAATTTGAGGAACATCATGCCCACGCCGAACTGTGCCAAATCTCCGAAGGCTCTGAAGGTATCGGAAAACACCATACCGAGGCCCAACCCAAGCTGAGCCAGCGTAGCCCGAGTGTATTGCTCTGCCGTGTGCCGAGCGGTGATGTGCCCGATTTCATGACCCATGACCCCCGCCAGCTCCGCCTCGCTGTTCAGGTAAGCCAGTATCCCCCGGGTGATGTATACATACCCGCCGGGAACGGCAAAGGCATTCACTACGGGGCTATCCACGATCTTGAAATGATACGGCAGGCTGGGCCGATGGGAAACCCTTGCCAGTCTTTGGCCAAGCTCATTGAGATAAGCAGTCAACCTTTTGTCTTCATATAGGCCGTACTGTCTGACCACTTGACTGTCAGTCTTTCGACCGAGCCGGATTTCGTCCTTCTCACTTAGAAGCATCAGCTCATGTCGGCCGCTCACCGGATTCACGGCACATGAAGACAGGAACACCGGCACCAAAGGTAAAACCGCAAAAAAGAAAAATATCGTTGCCCGCTTCATGGGATCCTTCCTTCCCGGCCAAGAAAATCAACCAAGGTGATAAAATAAAACCATAAACGCGGGAAGAGTTTCAAGGAAATCTTGGTTCAGCGCGGAAGCCTTCTCCGTCGCTCCCGAAAAACCTGGCCCCCTGCCCGCCAGTATTGAAACTTTCTTGGCACCTAAGCCCTTTTTGTGGAAAAATATATACGTCTTGCAGTTTGATATCGCTGGAGGAGGAACTCAATGTTACATGACATCCTTTGGATGCTCCTTGGTTTCGTAATCCTGCTTGCCATCGTTGGGGCCTGGTTCGGGATCTATTACTGGTTGAGCCCCAGCGTGAAAAACCCGGATGGGAAGGCCTATATCACCGGACGTTGCGGAGACACCATGGAGATCTGTCTCAAATTCGAAGATGGTCGGGTGGCCAAAACCTCTTACTGGACCGACGGTTGCGCCCACAGTCTCAATTCAGTCTGTGCCGCCGCGGATCTTGCCATGGGAAAGACCCCCGATGAGATCACCCAAATTGATGCGGATAAGATTCAAGAGTCCGTCGGTGGGCTTCCGAAAGATCACCAGCACTGCGCCCAGCTCGCTGAAGAGACACTCCAGGCCGCATTGCATGACTACATGCTCCGCTCCACAAAAAAGGCATCATGATGGGGTCCGCCTCGGCAGAGGGTTTAATGATACATAGACATCATCCCTGTCCAAAATCGGCTTCTCTCTCCGGACCACCCTTTCACGGTGTTGCAATGCCTACTGCCCACATCACTGCATTTATGCTATCAATCCCATACGCATCAGTTTCTTTCCACAATATTTACTCCCCATAAGTTTCTAACAATACGGGGAATCGGTCCAGGCCTGGCAATTGTGTACACCGGGGTATAAAATTTGCATTTCGTGGCTGAAAAGGCATTACTGTTAAACCCCTTGTGAGAAATTGGTGATGGATATTTAGAAGGAACCAAGCCAAAAATTAACCGGGGAAAACAAAAAACTTTTCGGAGGTATGATCATGGCAGAAACAACGGGTAAAGACACAAGGGAAAATAATGTCCTGATCACGGTATCGTGCGGTACCAATAATCCGAACCGGTCCGTCAGGGCCCTCCACCTGGCCCAGGTTGCCCACAGCATGGGAAAAAATGTCTCCATTTTTCTCCTTGATGAAGCTGTGTATCTCGCAAGAAAGGGAGTTGCAGATAACCTGCGGGCCCCTACCGGTGATGTAGCCGACGATCTCATTGCCTATCTCCAGGAATTTGAGGTGCCCATCTATGCATGTGCGCCCTGTGCAAAAACGAGGCAGATCAAAGAGGAGGACCTGGCAGAGGGGTTTCAATTGGCCCCTGCAAGCAAGATGTGGGAACTGGCCTGTCAAAGCACTACAATCTCTCTCTGAGAGGAGGTTTCTATCTGCAAATGGCCTTCTCAGATGAAGTGTTCAATCTGCCCAGGAGACCCGTGATACTATAACATTGGAACGAGGAAGCACATGAAGGTATGAACGCATACAAAGATTATTATAGGACCCTTGGGCTCACGCCCGGTGTTTCGGCAGAGGAGATCAAAAAGGCGTATAGAAAGCTTGCGATGAAATACCATCCCGACAGAAACAGGGATAACCCAAAAAGCGAAGAGCGCCTTAAAGAAATCAACGAGGCTTACCAGATCCTGAGTGACGAGGGGAAAAGGAGGGCCTATGATTTTTTATATGGAGAAAAAATAAACGAGAATATTATCGCCATGCTCCGGAAATATCCTCGCGGGGGCTTCGGCATGAAGCGACGGCGAGGATGTAGGAGAAAAGGGTCGTGGACAGGAGTATGCGGCAGGTGGAAGGAAGGTATTTGATTACTGGAGGAGCTTTGCAAAAACACGAAGGGGCCCTTTCTCTTTCCCTCTCCTTCTACTTAGTCTCATGATGATCTGCCTTAGCTTCTCCAATGCCCTTCTCCCAAGTTGCCAATGCAACAGGGACCGGATCTGCCCCAGATTAGACTCTGCGGCCCTTTCTCCCTCCCGTATCAAGTCCTCGTAGGACAAAAAATCGGTCCACTCTATCCCTCTTACCGGGGGCTCGATCAGGACGTCGGCCCTCTCCCTGCTCTGTATATTGAGATGGAAGCTCATGATCTCGGCGGCACGGTTTATGGCATCAATGCCATCTTCAATGGCCCGGTCCTGGCAGAGCCCTAGACCCACGTCCACGCCGATCACTACGTCTGCGCCGGCATCCTTTGCAGCACCCGCAGGGACCACGTCTATTACTGCACCGTCCACAAGGACCCTCCTGTTCCATTCCACAGGGGGCAAAAATCCAGGTACTGCACAGCTGGCCCTGACGGCGCGAATAAGAGGTCCCTCCCTGAAAACCACCTCCTGCCCGGATACGAGATCCACGGCTATGGCAGCATACGGAATGGCGGTTTCCTGGATCGAGATATCAGGCAGAAAGAACCTCAGGACATGAAGCATATCCTCTTCCGTCACCATCGCCTTTTTCAATATGGCCTGGCTTATAAAAAAATGCTTTTCGGCAATCCTGACCACCCTATGCATCAGATCGGTCTTCTCGGGGCTATGAGGATGCAAGATCCCTAAACGTTTGAGCCTCGACCTGCCGGCTCCTTCCTTGTGGAAAAATTCCAGGACCTTCCGCTCCAGTGACACGGCATCCGGGCTTACTGCATAGGCCGCGCCCACTACAGCCCCTATACTGGTTCCCATGATTAGATCAATCGGGATCCGCTCCCTCTCCAGCACCTTCAGAACCCCAATGTGTGCAAGTCCGCGTGCTCCACCCCCACCAAGCGCCAGCCCAATTTTCGGTCTTTTGCCCACTATCAGTCCTCCTGCCTTAAATATAATACAGATTACACGATGTGCCAATTCATTGTCCAGCAGACTCGCGTTTTTGCAATGATAACGCCCCATACCATTGCAGACAGGCTATCCATTCCAGAGACCTCATTTTGTTTCCGCAATCCCTAACCCTACTAACTTTTTGATAATATGAGAATTCCCCCTGACTCCGGCATGAAGTGTTTCCCCGGGGTATGTAATTTGCACCGATTATTCAAAGAATTATCTTGTCTGCCTACATAGTCTTACCCGAATGCCTCTGCAGAAGAGAGAGGATAGCTTGACTCTCCGGGTGTCGGAAAGTCAGGTCAAAAGAGTGGAGTGAAAATGAGACATAACATCGCCTTATTGATCAAAAAAGAGAAATTCAGCAAGGAAGAGGAACTCCAGGTCCTAAAGAAAAAGGCAAGGGTCATTGAAATTAGAATTTCCTCGCTAAAAAAGCGGATCAATGAGCTGGAAAGGGGACATAAGCCCTTAGCTTACATGGTAGACGTTGACATTGAAAGGTGTGTTGGGTGCGGCGCTTGCCGGGATGTTTGTCCCACCGGAGCTATTTCTGTTCAAGAAACGGCCCGGGTTGATCGAAAAACCTGCATTGGCTGTGGCCGATGTGCGGAGCAATGCCCGAGAGGCGCTCTTAGCCTCTATCCAGTGTGAATGATCCCTTAGGGCCTACTGGTATGAGAAAGAAAAATGGCACCCCCAGCCCGTTTTTAGACGAGCCGACATCAGAACGTTTTGAGGCGGTGATTCACAGCATCAGCGACGGCGTCTTTACTGTCGATCCGGAATGGCGCATAACCTGCTTCAACCGTGCTGCCGAGGAGATCACCGGTATATCCAGATCAAAGGCTATGGGGCAGAAGTGTTATGAAATATTCAGATCCAATATATGCAAGGAGGTCTGCGCCATACGCTATACCATTGAAACCGGTAAACCCGTGATAAATTTAATGGTGTACATCACGGACAGTCGAGGGATCCAGATTCCAGTAAGCATCTCCACGGCGCTTTTTAGGAATAAAAAGGGCGAACCTATCGGAGGTGTCGCCACGTTTCGAGACCTCCGGCAGATGGAAGAATTGCGCAAAAAAATTACCAAGCGCTATTCTCTTGGGGACATCATCAGCAAAAACAGGAAAATCAGACATATCTTGGATCTCCTGCCCACCATAGCCGCAAGTGAAAGCAGCGTTCTGATCACAGGAGAGAGCGGCACGGGAAAGGAGCTTTTCGCTCGTGCGCTCCACAATTTAAGTGGGCGGGCGGAGAAGCCATTCATTGCCATTAACTGCGGGGGTTTCCCGGAAGCACTGATTGAGTCGGAGCTATTTGGCTATGAAGCAGGCGCCTTTACTGGTGCGACTAAGGCCAAGCCGGGGCGTTTCAAGCTTGCCGAAGGAGGGACCCTGTTTCTTGACGAGATCGGCGATCTGCCACCCCTGCTGCAGGTCAAGCTTCTGCGCGTACTTCAGGAAAAAACCTACGAGCCTCTTGGCGGCGTTCAGACCTTAAAAGCCGATGTTCGGATTATTGCCGCCACCCATCGCGATCTCAAAGCAATGGTGGCCAAGGGAACATTCAGGGAAGATCTTTATTATAGGATTAATGTTATTAGGCTGGAAATCCCGCCTCTGCGGGAGCGAATGGAAGACGTGCCGTTATTGATAAAACACTTCATTCAGCTCTACTCCACGCTTCACGATAAGGAGATCAGCGGCATCTCCCCCCAGGCCTTAAATATCTTGATGAGCTACGAATACCCGGGGAACGTGAGAGAATTGAATAACATTATCGAGCATGCATGCGTCCTGTGCCCCACCAGCCTGATCCGGGCCAAGGACCTTCCTGATTGGCTATCCCCATCCGGAGAAAACTTTGAGAAAGCATCCAGCTGGGAGGAAGTGGAGAAGCAATATATCATTTCTGTTTTGAGGAAAAACAACTGGAACCGACTTGCCACAGCCAACGAATTGAAAATTCATAAGACCACGCTATTCCGCAAAATCAAGAAGCTCGGCATTGAGCTGCCCAGCCTGGATGGCCGCTCGGCAAAAAAGAGGTTAGGGTAGCGAAAGCGCATCTCAAGATGGCGGATTGAGTAGCAACAATGCTTCCTTTACCCGCATTCCCGCCTATTCCCGCCTTTCTTTCTCGCCTAATAATATCCTGAAAATATTACAATATCGCACTCTTTCCTTTTCTCTGGCATAGATTATGCTCAGTTAACATGGTGAAAGGATGAAAGGAAAATATACGGAAGATAACAAAAAACAGGAAAGGAGATCACCATGACAGAAGAAATCTATTACGATGAGAGAGAGGAGATGACCACAGATACCCACAAGCCCGCACGTCCATTGAAATTTTTCAAGGACAAAGACGGAAACGGTTGGCTCTGCGATAAGAATATCGACCCCGAAAAAGACCTCAGGGAGCAGGGCTGCTGGCGCTGCGATGAGATGGCCTTTCCCGCAGGCGGACGATAATCTGTGGCATCCGGCTATCCCTAAACATTGGCAGATCATCTCCCCAAGGCATGATCTGCCAGGACAACTAGGACAACAAAGAGGGGAGATCAAGGATATTGTCTGTTCAGCCACACAGCAGGGGTCTACAATCCACACAGCGGATTATAGAGGCTGGTCTCCAATCGGGCCGTAAAGGCAGGCTCGACCGCGCCCTAAGGGCTTTCACAAGGGCCATTAAACTTGATCGACAAAGATGGGAAGCGTATCGATTCCGGGCAATAGCCAAGGCAAGGATGGGACGGTACGATTCGGCCATAACGGACATGGACGCAGCCATCCATGGTGAGCCCCGCTGTGTCGAATGCTACCATGAACGCGCAACAATGAAGCTCTTGAACGGCCTCCTGGAAGGCGCACTAACAGATTTGGCCAGGTGTATGAAATTGGACGGCTCCTTTGCGCCTGCCTATTCTACACGGGCTGGCATCTACATGAGAATGGGCCAATACCGGGAAGCCTTAGGGGATATAAACATGGCTCTTTCAATAGAGCCCGACAACTCAGCTTATCTGCACAACCGTGCGGTGATTATGACGGCATTAGAACGCTACAAAGAGGCCATAGAGGATTATCTTCGCGTCATTGAACTCGATCCTCTTAGCGGGGGCTCTTACAATAACCTGGCCTGGTTGTTGGCAACGGCCAAAGACCCGGAGTACCGGGACTGCCGCATGGCCATAACCTATGCCCAAAAAGCACTGGAAATGGGAAACAACGGATCATGGATGGATACCTTAGCTGCAGCCTATGCCGAGTGCGGACAGCTTGAAAAAGCAGTAGAAATAGAGACGGAGGCCTATCGGTTATCCAATCCACCCAATGAGAATTTCCGAAGGCGAATCGAAATCTACAGGAGCAACACGACCTATGCCCAGTGGCGCGCCCACAGGCCAGATTCTGGACGGCTACAATAATGTCCACCTCAGATATATGGAAGAGGGAGATAGCATGTATAAAAAAATCCTTTTTTGCGCATGCCTCACTGAGTTCTGTGAACACGTCTTCAACTATAGCCTTGAGACTGCCTTAAACCAAAACGCAAAGCTCTGGATCTACCATGGGCTCGGGCGTCTTAACTTGGGTGAAAACGAGGTTATAGAAGAGATAAAAAAAACAGAAGCGCATTTGCGTGATCTCTTTGGAGATAAAATGAAGCGGCGGGGGTTTGACAACTTCGCCATTAATGTCTCGGACGGCGACGTTGTGAGTGAAATCACAAGACTGGCCAGAAATGCCAATGTCGATGTTATTATTATGGGGACCTCTACGAAGGCCCCTATTGCCGCAGGGGAGAGTGTAAGGGTGAGCCCCTTGGGCTCTGTGACAGCAGAGACCGTTTTGTGGGCTCCCTGCCCGGTCCTGGTGGTGCCTCCATCCCTGGTGCCGGGACTGACAAGAAGGTAATATGGAATAGGGCTCCTTGGAAGAGAGCAAGAAATATATCCCTTGGCCAAGTTATTTCAAGGAGTCCTGGGGCTTTGTCACAATGTCCCCTTGTGTTAAGTGAGTGCCTGTTTCCAAATACCCTTATGTTTGAGGTAAGGGAACAGTGGGAACCTAAAAGGAAAGCAGCTGAAAAGCGATAAAGGAACCTGGAGCGCAGGGTAGGGAATATGATACGCGGATTGTCTGGGTAGAGGGAAGAGTCAGGGCAGGGGAGTATATGGAGTGTATCGCGTCCGGATCTTTTTCCACGTGGCGCCCGGGGGAAGATATCCCTGTGTGGGAAGTCTATCCTGAGACTGATTAAACAAAACGCTGACACCCAAGGGCATCCAGGGCAACTTCGGACAGAAGAGGAGAAATTCCTATGGAAGCCGTATCATTTTCGGATATTGCCATTGTTTCTTGTGGTACTCTGAGCCTGGAGCTGACATACCTGAAAAACTCGGGCTTCCTGGATGCCCGGCATGTTTTTTATACGAAGCCGGGTCTCCATGAAAATGTTAGGGAGCTGGAGCGCCAGCTTATCCACCGAATCAACAGGGCCAAAGAGAAAGCGGACAAGGTACTTGTGATATATGGGGGAAAATTCTGTTATGTAAATGCCGACGAGCCCACGCGAACCATGAAGAAAATCATTGAAGAGCAGGGACCAAACGTGGCGAGGATTGAGGCCACTCATTGCATGGATATGCTGGCCAGTGAAACAGAAAGGGAAAAAATCGCGCTGGAGATGGCAGGCGGGGAAAAGGTCTGGTGGATGGTTCCAGGATGGATCAAGTTTCGCCACCATGTGTTTGAGGGCTGGGATCAGGGCTTGGCCAATGAGAACTTCCCGAGGCATACGGGCGGGGCCATCGTTTTAGATGCCGTGGGATATATGGATCGGTATATGGCAGAACACCCGGAAGAATTCCTGGAATATTCAGACTGGATGGGAATCCCAATCCAGACCTGCCCCATATCTTTTGATCGCTTCAAATCCCTGCTTATCGAGCAGGCAAACCGATTGCATGATGCTTAATCCTTAGATAAAAAACGGACGGGGCCTCCCCCGAGAACCTATCAGGAACTCGTGCGGGAGGCCCCTCTAAGGACTTATTAAGTATGCCCTTTAGGGTTCCGGAGTTTCGGATTCAAGCTCCTCGATACGCTTATTCAGGGCTTCAAGTTCACTTTTCATGGCCTCGGCTTCTTCTTTCAGCATGTTGACCTCTTCTTCCGGATTCATGGCATACGGAGCCCCATAGGAAGCTCCATACCACCCCCCGCGGGGGGCGTAGGCCCAACGCCATCCGAAGCCTCTTCCAAAGCCGCGGCCACGGCCGAAACCACCGCCGAAACCGCCTCTAAAACCACGGCCCCGGCCAAAAAATCTCCAACCATACGACCTCCCGTAAGGACCGCAGAACCCCCAACCTCCTCCGGTCATGGGCCCTGCGCCCATAGGTCCTGTCCCGTCAAATCCCGGCATTTCAAACACCTCCTTATATCATATCATTTTATTTATATCTTTTTCTCCCGATCGCACGTCTCTCATGTCCCAACATTACTACCACATACCCCGTGTACGGTAACGGTAGCCGCCACGCCTGCCAAAGCCTCTTCCGTAGCCTCGGCCACGGCCGAACCAGCCCAAAAAACGCCGGCCAAAACCACGGCCCCAGCCAAAACCACGACCGGCACCCCAATAGCCGGGTCCCCCGGCAGGTGGCGCGCCGTAATTGACCCCGAAGGAATTGCAGTAACCTCGACCCCATCCGGTCATTGGGCCACCGCCCATAGGTCCTGTCCCGTCAAATCCCGGCATTTCAGGCACCTCCTTTCCTTT
>JAOZOW010000001.1:31754-61337 GCA_029933075.1 Deltaproteobacteria bacterium
CGCCCATAGGTCCTGTCCCGTCAAATCCCGGCATTTCAGGCACCTCCTTTCCTTTAAATTCCACCGCCCCATCCGCGACGGCGCCTTCTTCTTCCTCTGGGTGGCATTTCAAAATGCCCTCCCTCAATCCTGAGAATCTTGCCCATAACCAGGGCATCGGCCACAATGGCCCTTGCTTCGGCCAGAATCCTCCCAAAGGTCTGGCGAGAGACATTCATCATCTCAGCTGCCCTTATCTGATCCAGCCCCTGGAAATCGGTCAACCGGATCGCCTCAAGGCCCTCTATCGGCAATACCACCTCTTCCCTCCCCCATGGGGGTATGTGACTGGGGATGAAGGCATTGACTATGGGATGCCCCTGCACAAATCGAAGTTTTCTCGGCCTCGGCATATTTGCCTCCAGTTATGAGCTTATGCTCATAATATAACCCTGAGCCATAAATAGTCAAGAAATTTTTTTGGGCTTATGCTCATTTCCGACAGACTCGGCTTTCCTCTATTAACATCCGTCTTTACTACTTACTGAAAACTGATGCTATGTCATCCTTTCCAAAATCGGTTTTGTGCCTTGGCCAAGGAGACCTCAACCAGCCCCAGCCGCATTGAGAGGGGGAAAAGTCAAAGACAAAAAGAGGGACAACATCATATCAGGAAGGATCGTTAGTGGACAAACCTGCCCCAAGAGGCAAACCTATAACCTCAATCTGGCAGGCAGCGGTGATGCTTTGTAATGGGAGAGAAAGAGAGATAAGGCGGATGGGAACAACACTGTCGATGAGCTTTAACATGTGGATGGGCAAGGGTAAGAGGAAGTCTTGCCCTTGCTCATCCTACCTAGGGGTTTCACGAAAAGAGATGCATCAACAATCATTCAACGGGATACTCTGCCTTTTCCCAGGCCATCCATCCCCCGGCCATGTTCCTGACATACTTATATCCCATACGACACAGGGTGCAGGCAGTCAGGCAACCCCGGCCTCCGACTTTACAGTAGGTGACGATCTTAGCATTCTTATCCGGAATCTTCTTATCGACCTTAAACTCCACTAATCCCCTTGGAATGTTAATGGCACCCGGGACATGCCCCATCTTGAATTCTTTGGGTTCCCGGCAATCCAGAAAGATCCAGTCCCCCTTGTCAAGCATCGCCTTGGCCTCGGATACGGAAACCTCGCAGATATGCTTCCTTGCTTCCGCTACGATTTCCTTTGCGGTCATCGGTTTTGTGGATGACTGTTTCTGGGCGGTCGTACATCCGCCTACCACCAAACCAATCCCTAACATCAGGGCAATTGTAATGAGGAGATGTTTTTTCATTGAATGACCTCCTTTGTGAAATGAAGTTTTGAGCAAATAATTTCCTATGTCCTCCGGCACCCCCATCATCTTTCCAGTGCCTTGGGAATCGAGCCCTCTGGCACGATAACGCCCTTATTGGCGTTGAGATAAGCGGGCTTTACATCCTTCTCGAGCAAGAACAGCTTGGTATTTCCATGGCAGGCATTGCAGGCACTGTTTTGGGGGGTTTTAAGTCTGATATTATGCGGGGTAGCCATCTTCCAAGTGGGTAGTTCGTCAAAATTGGGCAAACCGTCCTTCACATAGTATTTGAAAGACCCTCGATCCACCGGGATATGACGAACGATCACAAATTTCTCGGGCCTGTCTTTGGATCGGAGAGGATTAATGCCGATTTTAAAGTCTATCGTAGATCTTTCGGTCTTATAGAATTTCAGGCCATGCTCGTCTTTCCCGAAGTGGCAACCGTAACAATTCTTATACGGCATGGAATGGCACACCTGGCAGCTTACCCTGTCTTTGTGAAGACTGTGCTGTTGGGCATTTTTTGAGGCCGTATCGAAAATCTTCTTGTGGCAGTCAAGACATTTGGGCCCGTTTTTCACTTCGTACCGGTTGGCATAATCCCTACCGTCCCCATGCATCTCCTCCGCTTTGTGACACTTGCTGCACTTGAAATATTTCTGCCTGTGAATATCGGGGGGGATGCCTTTGTTCTTGCCGAAATACTCTTTCTCGATACGACTGCCGTGACATGCCGTACAGACGGTATGCACGGGGGGTCTCTTTTGGAAAAGATGCCCTTCCAGGAGACCGCCCTCCACAGATTCCGGGCGGCTGATATGGCACTGCCCGCAACTGCTATGGCAGGACCTGCAATGGAACTCCCTGGCCGTATCCACTTTTGCATAGGTCGCCTTGGCGGGATCGGCCCTGATGTCTATCATTTTTTTAAAGGGGGAGAGGCTGACATGGAGGCTGGTTTTATAGTTCTCCGCGATGTCGTCATGACAGGATCCACAAGTCTCCGAAGGGTCGGGGTAGGACGGATCTTTCACAACTCCCTTGTGAGCAGTCTTCCACTCAGGGTCATTGGGATTGCCGCCATGACATTCATGACAGCCTATCTGCCCATGGTTTTCATCCTCTGCAATTGCACTGTCAACAAACACCTTTTCGTGCGGAGCCAACGGCTCCACTTCTCCGCCTCATCCTTCTCCTTCGGTTTTAGCGGAGGCTCCTGGTTTCCCCTTGTTGACTTTAGAAATTTCCCTCGTGATTTTTATGAGCTTTCGAGCGCTTGTATGACAGGTGAAGCAGTAATTCTCTTGCCTGGTAGAAGTGGCTGCCCTGCTGGCATAAAACACACATAGGGAAATCGCCAAGGTCAGACCGATAGTCCATGAAAATCTAAAGAATTTCATATCTCTTGCTCCCCCATTCTCTGGGCTGACTCCGAATTTCCTTTAACTAATCCTGTTGCCTCTTCAAACTGTCAGAACCTCGGTCTCACCCCCTCCCTGCCCTATATCTTCCATTTGTCATATGAAGAGACAGCAATATGTATGCCAGGAATTCCAAAAGGATGATGATGCCAATAATTGCTGTGATATTAGATTCTTATGCCTCTAAAAATTTTGGGAGAGTTTTTATGGGCTGATGAGATGGGAACAATATGCATCTTTTATGCTAAAAATCATGGGAACAAAACACGCCCAGATGGCCTTGACATAAAACATAACTCAATGGGTCACCTTCTACTGAAACAGAGTTTCAATGATTGACATACGGCACGCTGAGTTGATAAGAGATTCTGGAAAGACACCTTCGTTTCAATCAATTTAGCTACCCTCCTGCAACCCAGCTTCGGATCGGAAATGAAAGAGTCCAGACAATCCATTGAGCAGCATTACCAAATAATACTGGACAGCATCGCTGAGGGCGTCTTTACCGTCGATCTGGATTTTCTGATAACCTCTTTTAACAAAGGGGCCGAAGAGATTACGGGGATTCCAAGAGAAAAGGCGATCGGCAGGCCATGCTTCGAGGTCCTGAGGGCCAATGTCTGCGAAACAGGATGCATTCTCAAACAGACCATTAACAATAGAAGGCCTATCGTAAATATGCCTGTCTATATTATTCGGGCCGATCAAAAATGCATTCCCATCAGCGCGAACACTACTCTATTGAAAGATAAGTCCGGTCAAGTCATAGGGGGGGTCGAAACGTTTCGGGACCTGACAGCGGTAAATAAACTCCGAAAGGCCCTTCTCAAACAGCATTCCTTTGAAGATATAGTGAGCAAGAATGACAAGATGCTCAAGCTATTCGCAATTCTCCCCCAGATTGCTGAAAGCAATAGCACCGTACTGATAGAAGGAGCAAGCGGGACGGGTAAAGAGCTTATCGCCAGGGCCATTCACAACCACAGTTCAAGAAGGAAAGGGGCTTTTATAGCGGTCAATTGCGGAGCCCTGCCGGATACTTTGTGTGAGTCGGAGTTGTTCGGGTACAAAGCCGGTGCATTCACGGACGCCAAAAAGGACAAGCCGGGCCGATTTGCCTTAGCCCAAAATGGCACTATTTTTTTGGATGAGATCGGCGATATCTCCCAGGCTGTCCAGATTCGCCTTTTGCGGGTCTTGGAAGAAAAAGTCTACGAGCCTTTAGGCTCCACAAAAACGGTCAAGACCAACGCCAGAGTTGTTGCGGCAACTCACCAAAACCTGGAACAGTTGGTTAGGGAGGGGAAATTCAGGGAAGATCTATATTTCCGGATCGATGTAATCAAGCTATCTCTGCCAAAGCTTTCAGATCGAAAAGAGGATATCCCCCTTTTGGTGGACCATTTCGTGGACCGGTTTAACCATCTGACGGGAAGGAACATCGTGGGACTGACCCAGGAAGCAATGGCGGCCCTGATGCTCTACGACTGGCCGGGAAATGTGCGCGAGCTCGAAAACGCCATAGAACATGCCTTTGTACTTTGCCAGGAGGAGCTGATACGATTGCAACATTTACCAGAACGTCTTATTCCAGAAAACGGCTCCATGCTGGTACCCACCGGCCTGACTCTCAGAGAGATAGAGAAACGGGCTATTGAGACGGCACTACGCAGGAATCAGTGGAAAAAGATGGCTACAGCACGGGAACTCGGGATTGATAAAAACACATTGCGCCGCAAAATAAAACGGCTCGAGATTACCGTGCCCCAGAAATAATCTTCCAGAGACAACGCCTCCAAATGGGCAGGTGGCGCCACGCAAACATGCCGGTCATTTTGAGGCTCATATAAAACATCGCCCCAATCATTCCTGTCCAAGATCGGTTTTCGTGCCTCGGTGAAGAAGACCGCAACCTTCTTCCAGAACCCCAGGCATTTGTTCCACAAAGGCCCGGATCTCGTCCCGCACGCGTCTGTAATGGCCCATGGCCTCTTCTTCATCTTCAACGCCCGCGGCGAGTTTTGGAGGATCATCAAACCGTTTGTGCACCAGCCTGGTTCTGGCCGGAAAGTAAGGGCAGGCCTCCTTGGCATTGTCGCAAAGTGTCACAACGTAATGGAATTCCAGGTCTCCCAGCGCACCGATCCCTTTGGATCTCTGATGTGAAATATCAACGCCAGCCTCCGCCATGGCCTTTACCGCTCTGGGATCCATCCCCCTTGGATTAACTCCTGCGGAATGAGCCTCAAGCTGCCCTCCTTTGAGGTGCTCTATCCAGGCCTCGGCCATCTGGCTCCGGCATGAGTTTCCGGTGCATAGAAAAAGAATCCGTTCCCTTTCAAGCACAGGCTTTATCTTTAACCCCCGCTTAGATCTCCCCCAAAGTCAGTAGGCTTCCCTATGACTTCAACCACTGTTTTTCTGGGTGCAGGACATCTCACAGAGCATTGCGCCATTGCCGCACTGCTCGGTCTCGAATTGCAAAATGGGATGGTCTATCCCGAATCGGTCGAATAGCCCGTCGCGAATCTTTCTAAAAAGCGCTTCCGTGCTGCTAACAGGCTGATCCCGGACCTGGACGTGACAGGAAAAAGCGATGCTGGAAGAGGAAAGGCTCCACACATGAAGATAGTGAACGCCGCACACTTCTGGAATTTGCTCCAGATAGTCTTTGATCTTTTGGATATCCACTCCTTTAGGAGTTGCGTTCATCAGGATTCCTGTAGCCTCCTTCAATATGGACCAGCAATTTTTCAGGATGAATATCACTATAAGAAGGGATAGAAACGGATCCACCCAGTACCATGGTTTGAAAATCAGGATCACCCCGCTGACCAGCACCGCAACAGAGGTAAAAAGATCCCCTACCATATGGAGAAAGGCACCTCGGATGTTGAGACTGGACGTGGAATCTCGATATAAGAGCCAGGCGGACAAGCCATTCCCGAGTATCCCAATCCCTGCCATCACAATTACCACGCTTCCCATTACGGCTTCCGGATGCCGGAAGCGATCTAATGCCTCGTAAATTATAAAAGCGGCAGCAGCAATAAGGATTAGTACATTGAGAAGAGCAGCAAACACCTCTATACGGCGGTAACCGAAAGTGTTACGAACCGACGCACCTTTCTTTCCGATAAGATAGGCTATATATGCAATCAGAACGGCTGCAAAATCGCTGAAATTATGGGTGGCATCGGAGATGAGGGCCATACTGTGGGCATATATGCCTCCGATTACCTGAGCTATAGGGATAACCAGGTTGAGAACAAGGGTACCCAGGAGACGGGCTCCACTGGAGTTCATCACACGGCCATGCAAGTGATTCCTTCCACTGGGGTGGCCCTGGCCTGATGCTTCTTTATCAGCCTTCATTTGACCTTTCTTTCCTTCCTGACTTCCGGGGAAGGGGGCTTAAACTCAGCGCTTGACATTTTTTGCAATTTGTCCCCGAATCTTGATAGTTATCTTCGGTTTTTCAGGATAATTGGTCTTTAGCTTCAGGAACCCCTTGTAATTCTGCGGTGGGCCGGGAAGGCTCGTAAAATGGATTTTGAACCGCTTCCCCTTTTCCACCTCTTCGATCCGATAGCTCACCCTGTCCCCCACACTAAAGCCGATAGGTTTCAGGGTCAGAGGCCTGTCAAGCCCTGCTTTGATCTCCACACTCTTGCTGACGCTCCCACCTTCATTGGCCCGTAGATATACCCCGCGGGCCGATAGGTAGATGGGGACTTTGACAAAGCCCTTTATTCTCAATCGAACCACATTCAGGCGTGGATCGTTTGTATTTACCTTCGCACTCTTGTATATCTTCCCTTGATAGCCCTTCGTACGAACCCGAAGTGTAATCCTTCCCTCCCCGCCGGGGGGTATGGCCTTGTCATACGAGGCCACTGAGCAGCCTCAACCCGGTTTCACCCTCACAATCTTAAGGGGTTGATCGCCTTTGTTGAAAAGCCTGAAGGTATGCTCCACCACCTTACCCTCTTTCACCTCTCCAAAGTCAAATTCCCGCTCTTCCAGCACCAGTTTGGGTCCCCGAACCTCCTGCCCCCGGGCAGGGAAACACAAAAGAATAATCATGGGGATAGCAAATATGCATACCAAAAGACGCCTCATAATGGTTTTCACCTCCTGATTATCTGAGGATGTTGGCAATGTACTTTACGGCTAAAAAAAGGATGGTCAAGCCAAGTACGAGTTTTATGAGCCGAGCCGGGAAATACTTCTGGGCCCTTGCGCCCCAGTACATCCCTACAAATCCCCCAAGACCAAATAGCGCTCCGAGCGTCCAGTCAGGGGCAATGGCCAGCCCGGTATGTGCATAAAATGGCGCTATCATCGCATAAAATACAACACCCACTATGGAAGTCAGAAAAGTGCCAAGCAGTGCCGCACCTGCTATTGTGTAAACCGGCAGGTTAAAGATCGCAATCAAAAAAGGGGCAATGATGGATCCGCCCCCAATGCCGTAAGTGCCTCCGATGATTCCCACTGCAAAGGTAAGGGCAAAGAGCGCAATGGAATTGAAGGAGAATGTCTCGCCGTAAAACTCATAGGTATACCTGGTAAATGAAAACTTGATCGTTCTGATCACGGCGGCCCCGCCTTCGCCCCCCTCTTTGCCTTTCTTGATCCGGATGGCTCTCTGCTTGAACCGATCCTCAAGTTCTCTGATCTTTATTTTTTCCCTGGCTGCCCTTTCCGTCAAGTCCACCAGGAGCCTCACTCCGATATAGAGGAGCACGCATCCCACAAAAAACTTGAAGTGCCTTGGATCGGGCAGGTACTTGACCCGCACCACGGCGCCGATAAACACCCCTGGCAGGGTGCCGGCAATAATAACCCATGCAAGGGGCCAGGCCATTCTCCCCTCCCTGATATACCTGTAAACCCCGCTCGGGATGGCGACGATGTTGTAAACCAGGTTCGTGGGGCTCACAGCAGGGCTCGTGAATCCGAGCACACTCACCTGAAAAGGGAGTAGGAGAAACGCCCCTGACACCCCTCCCATAGAGGTAAAAAAGGAAACACCGAAGGCTACAAGAAAAGGGATGAGCGGAAAGACATCAACACCGGATGTGGGGAAGTACATATAAAACTCCCTTTCCGCTTCTTGCCCATCCTTCAGGGCGTGGATAACGATCTGCCCGCCCCTGAACAGTGATGATCCTGCATCAGGTCCTTCAGGTCACAGTCGGAAGGCCCTCGAAATACCCAACGCCGCCTGGCACCCTGTTCAGATAAAGTAACACTTCTCCTCTATCCTGATCAAGGTGTGATATATAGCCATCACTCTTCGATCCATTCCTTGAACTCACCATCCACCACTGCTGCAGGGACTCCATCCCTCCCAAATCCCACACAAGCAAGATCTTTAAATAGGCTGGTGGAGCCAGGCAAAAACCCCGATCATCTTAAGGCCCATGTAAAACATCACGGCAATAAAAATATATTTGAGCTGCTTGGCGGGAAGCTTATGGGCCGCCTTGGCCCCAACCACGGCCATGGCGATGCTGCACCCTGCCAGGAGAATCCACTGGAACCATGAGCACCTAAGACCACGGCAGGAGTGGCAAATACACCGTGTTTAGCAATAGCCATGACATCGGTCACCTTTTCAATGTTGGCATACACGCCTGCCTCATCAACCGCCTCTCTGACATTGTCTTCGGTTGCCTTGCACCTTGGGCATCCCGGCCCTAAGACTTTGATCTCCATGGTTTCCTGCCCCTCAAAATTATCCAGTAGTGAGCCAGCCGTAGCACATCCCTTCTGTGGTGGAAAGCACCACGATAATGGCACAAAAGGTGGCGGTCTTTTTTACGCCCATCACACCGCCGATCACCAGCATGTTGGGGAGCGAAAGGGCCGACCCGGCAACCTCGGGGTTTTCTTCCAGCCAGTACTTGAGGTTTCCCAACAGATAAGCTGCGTATCGGCTGCCCGCTCCATCAGAAAGCTGGCAATTGACCCAGAGTCCATCTTTATGGGATGTAACCAGGCCGGCATCTTCAAGTATCTTCAAGTGCTTGGAGACAGTGGCCGGGCTACCTCCAAGGCCGCCTGCAGCTCACACACGCACATTCTTTTATGCTGTAGCATCTTGACGATCTTTACTCGGTTCGGGTCTGAAAGGGCCTTCATGACCTTGAGAAAATTTCTCACTTGAGCCTCCTCTATATTACTTTTTGGGAATATAGCGTCCGCATCCCCTTGTGCCAAGCATTTTCCCGCTCGCCCACCCTCCTCCCTTTTCCCTTGACCCCTTAGGGTACTTCTCATATACTTCCGTTTCCGTTTCAACAGATTGAAATAGACTCCAGGTTCTGGAATCATCCATTCCGCACCCTTTGGAAAAGCCAAGGGTGACATTCCACCTCTCCCATCACAGAGAGAGGGAGAAACTTCATCGAAAATCATTGTGACCATCCCTTTGGACGGATTGTCAGGAGGTTTAACATGGGAAAAGTTGGAATCATAGGCGTAGGTCAGAGTGCCTTTGTCCGGGGTTACCCGGGTTCCATTAGGGAACTGGCTTTCGAGGGTTTCAAGGAGGCCATGCAGGATGCGGGTACTACCACTAAGGATATCGGGGCCTCTGTGATCTGCTCGGCACCGGAGTACGACAAGCAGAGATCGCCGGCCGGTGTCTTTGCCGAATACCTCGGCTTGACCCCTCAGCCCACTTTCTATGTGGAGAGCCTCTGCTCTTCAAGCAGTATGGGCCTAAGGTTGGCCTACTCGCTGATCAAATCTGGACTTCACGACACGGTAGCGGTCATAGGGTTTCAAAAGATGTCCGAGATCTCTTCAGCGGAATCCCAGGAGCGCATGGGTCGAGGAGCGGACATCCAGTGGGAAAGCCCTTTCGGCACCATGATGCCTGCCTACTATGCCATGTATGCGAGGGCCCACATGGAAAAATATGGCACAACCCCCGATGACCTGGCCCTTGTCAGGGTCAAGGCCGCCACCTACGGCCAGATAAACGAAAAGGCCGTTTATAGAAAACCGGTCACTTTTGATATGTTCTCGGACCCGGAAAGCCCCATGTCCGGTCCGGTTGCCAGTCCGCTGCGGGTGGGAGATTGCTGTGCAAATGCGGATGGCAGCTCCTGTGTGATCGTGGCAAACGAGGAAAAGGCCAAGGCCTTTGCGGAAAAGCCCGTATGGATCCTCGGCCTGGGCGCTGCTTCAACAAGCGTAAATCTTGCCGGAAGGGATCTTTTCACCGGGCTGAGCGTGGCCCAGCAAGCAGCCGAACAGGCCTACAAGATGGCGGGGGTAGGCCCGAAGGATATCGACGTGGCCGAAGTGCATGACTGCTTTACCATTGCTGAGATTATGGCGTATGAAAACCTCGGCTTCGCACAACCAGGGGAGGGCAAGGAGCTGATCAAGAGCAAGGAAACTTACAAAGAGGGGAGCATACCGGTCAATGTGGATGGTGGTCTGCTATCCAAGGGACATCCCATTGGCGCTACAGGGGGCTCACAGATCAGGACCATTGTACTCCAGCTCAGAGGCGAGGCGGGAGACATGCAGGTCAAGGATCCTGAAATTGGGCTGGTTCACAACATAGGCGGAGTCGGGCTCTATGGAAATGTCACCATCTTAGGGAGGTAATAAATATATGGGCAAGAAAAAAGAACAGGACACCCGCTTCAGTAAGTTCGGTACCGTAAGCTTTACCTCCATCACCAAAGTCAACGACTTTGTCGAGTATCTGGAGCAGGGCAAAGTAATGGGCACGCGGTGCAAGAATTGCGGCCTTGCGTTTTTCCCGCCCAGGGCCGACTGCCACCAATGTCTCGGTAGCAATATGGAATGGTTCGAGGTGACAGGGGCGGGGCGGCTTGTCACATACAGTAAACTGGAATATGCCCCTGTGGGCTTCGGAGAGGATCTTCCTTATGCCATCGCCCTCCTGGACTATGGAGACTATAAGGTTTTTGGGCGGATTGCCGGAGACGTACCCGAGAGTGAAATCAGGGTGGGGATGGAGATGAAGACCGTGGTGAACCGCCTGCCCAATGGTCAACTGAACTATGTGTTCCAGAAAGCGTAAATTGGCTCCAACGGAGATCTTGAAATAGGGATCTTCTCTTTACACCTGCCTTTTTGAAAGGGCGCCAGGCGTATTGGGAGGGCGTTATGGCAAACGTTTCCTCCTCTAAAAGATCGAGCTGGATGGAAATCAGCATCAATATACACCCGGTTGCCCAAGATGCTCTCAGTATCTTCCTTTTTGACCTTGGGTGCACTGGGATTGTGACAAGCGAGGGGGAGCAGCACCTCCTTAGAGCATACATTCCACCATCCATTGCACTCGATGCCATCCGGAACAAAATTCACACCTACTTGAACCACTTGCGGGAGATTTTCCCCGAAACGGGGGCCCCTGATCTCCAGTTCAAGGTTATCCAAACCCAGGACTGGACCAGGGAATGGAAAAAATTCTTCCGCCCCGACCAAGTCACACCCGATCTCTTGATTATCCCCGCTTGGGAGCCAGAGCCCCCGGCCGTAAAGGGACATGTGATTCGCATCGATCCGGGGCCTGCATTTGGAACGGGTCAGCACCCCACCACGCGCATGTGCCTGGAGGCCATGGAAAACCTCAGGCCCTCCGGCGCCTGGAGTATGCTCGACGTGGGTACCGGAAGCGGCATTTTGGCCATCTACGGAGGCATTCTGGGTGCCAGCAGGGTGCTGGCCATAGACATCGATCCCGATGCACTGGGTTGGGCGGAACACAACATTTCCCTTAACGGCCTTTTGGGAGCCATAGAGCTATCCCGTAGTCCCATTGAAACAATTGAGGAGGCCTTCACCCTCCTGGCGGCCAACCTGAGCTTACGGGAAATCCGCCGGCTCATGCCTCATTTGTCCAGGTTGGTGGAGCCCCGAGGATGGTTAGTACTCTCAGGCCTCCTTAAGGAACAAGTGGAAGAGATAAGACGCGGGTTTTCTGCCGATCTCACGGGGCAAATTCGCACATATTACCAGAAAGAATGGGCCTGCTTGGTTGTAAGGAAACAAGGAAAAGGGAATTGAGGCGCTTTTTCGTAGACCGCATTGAGGAACGCAACGGCCTCTGTGTCATTACCGGGCCGGAGGCAAGACATATGACAAGGGTCTTGAGGATGGAACCCGGAGACAGTCTCGTACTGATGGACGGCGGGGGCAAAAGGTTTCAAGCCCGGATCGAGTCGGTGGCTCCGAAACATGTACAGGTCATCCTCCAAGAATCGCTCCCCTCTCTACCACCTTCCCCCATTAAGATCACCCTGTGTCAGGCACTGCTCAAATCCCGGCCCATGGATTATCTGATCCAGAAGACATCGGAATTAGGAGTCGATTCGATTTTCCCTTTTACCTCCAAACGGACGGTGGTGCGTCTTACAGACGAGAGGATGGAAAACAAGATAAGGCACTGGCGTCAGATCGCGTTAAATGCGGCCAAGCAGTCGGGCAGGCCCGCCCCTGCTGAAATAGCGGCCCCGGCCCCCTTGGGTGAGCTCCTGGAGCGCTGGAGAAATGAAGATTGCCTCAAATTTATTCTCTGGGAGCAGGAAGAAGCAAAGGACCTGAAAAGCCTTCTCAATCAGCCGCCTTGGAGAGCAAGGGTCATCGGAGTGGTAGGACCGGAGGGAGGATTTGACAGGCAAGAGATAAAGGCAGCCCTGGACGCCGGATTCATTTCCATCTCCCTGGGGCAGAGGGTGCTCCGCTCGGAGACGGCCGCAGCGGCCCTAATAGCCATCCTTCAATATGAATGCGGCGACCTGAGTCCAATTGGCGCCCAGATACGTTACCCGTGAAAAAGATAGGAGACATAGACCAGGCGCACCGGGGAGTCGGCGAGGCCGGATTTAAAGTCTCTTAAGGCCAGGACGGTCTCGGAAAAAGGATGACCGATCCCGATTGCATGCCCGTGCAACATTGCACCCCTTTTAAGCATCTGAAGCCGGCGGAGGATCTCCCCTTTGTCTCTCACATTGTCTAAGAATACGTTCCTGCGGGCCGCTGGCATGTGAAGTTTCCTGGCGGCTTCATAGCCTCTGGATCGACTGGTGGTAAGGCTATCCACAAAAAAGAGCCCCCTGGCCGCCACCACCTGAAGGGCCTCCAGCATTTCCTTCTCCGATTCCGTGAACCTGGAACCCATATGATTGTTCACACCCGCGGCCCACGGCACTTGCGAGACATTCTCCTCCATGGTTCTGGCAATCCTCTCCCTATCATCCCCCACATAAAGGGCGCCCGGGCCCGGTTCAAGACCATGTGCATATGGCTCCATCGGCTGGTGAAGCATCACTTCATGCCCCGCCCGGTGTATTTCAAAGGCAAGTTCTTCTGAATACCGCAGCCGGGGCAGGATGGAAAAGGTAATGGGTACATCCAGTTCGAGAAACTCTCTGGCTCTGCACCTGCTGTACCCTATATCATCTATTATCAGGGAAATGGTCGGCGAAGAAGAAAGCGGTGCTTTCCCATTCTGAGAAGCCAAGGCCCTCTGAAAGCCGTTCAATCCGATCAGATTCCCGGCCAAGAGAAGGGCGGCCCTGTATAGGAAACTCCTCCGATCCATTCGGTCCCCCGGCACCGGTCTGTCTCTGCTCTGATGAAAAACGCAATGTTATCCTCTCATACAAATTATTGTGGATAAAGTCAATGAAAATACTATATATAGTATTATGAGGAAGGGAAAAAGAATGAGGGGAAATGCTTTGCAGTGGGACTTTATAGTTCTTTAAATCCCCAAAAGGGGTACTCCAAGGCATACTCAGCAATCTTGCCCGGGCTGTTCTCGCGGCTTGCCACCATCCAGAGGGTGGTTTTTCTCTGCTCCGTGGAAATGGGGTCCAGTATATCCCAGTCGGGAAGCAGAATCATGGCATTGTCTGCGCTATACTCGATATCGCCAGATTCTTTAAATGACCCCAGGTCCGGTTTGCTGCTGTAACTGCCCTCCGGTCCCCTTGCCAGCTCGGAGATCACCAGGAAGGAGACATTCTGCTCATCACGGATGGCCTCCATTTGCCTTAGCCATGCATCAATCCCGGTCCTTCGCTCCGATAGGTCTTTGAAAGGAAGCTTATGTAGGCTGTCCAGGACCACCAGGGTGTCATCACGCCTTGTCTCATTCTGGAGGAAATCGATCTGGCGCCTCATTATATCGGGACTCAGTTTCCTATCGGTGACTACCCTGAAATAGAAAAGCATGTGTTTGAATTCTGCATGGGCCTGCTGAAGCCTCCTCGAGGCCTCTTCATGGAGGTCTTCTTCCCTGATCTGTCTTTCAGAGAGCCTGCTGAGGCGGCACAGCGTTCGCGTATAGATCTTCTGGCGACCGTTTTCAAAGTCATAGTAGATCACTGGGATCTTTTTCCTCGCCATCTCCGTGGACAGCTGCATGAAGAAGCAGGATTTTCCCGCCTTGGGGGGGCCTCCCATGATATTTATACCCCTAATGCCCCCCAAGGCCAGATCCATCTTTTGAAAGCCGGTTGGCAGTCCTACCAGGGCCTTGCCTCTTTGTCTTTGGAGGAGTTCAATAAAACCGCGTTCCTCCTTCTCTGGGGAGGAGAAAGGAGAAAAAGACTTGGCCCTTTTGAGCATAGAGGCAACGGCATCCCCAAAGCCCGCGCCTTTCTCTTCTGAGAGATGGCGCAGACAGTATCCTCTTTTCAGGTGCGAGGGCCATTTAAGGAGTCTGACTTTGAACCCGAGCTTGGCCCCAAAGGCTCGAGCTGAAAGGCGCGCTTCAGGAGCATTGCAGGTCACCACGAAAATGTGCTTCACAAATGCAAGTCGCTCCCCTGTCAGGACCTCAAGGTCCGAAGCGGAAGGCACAGCTATGCAGGGATAGCCAAGCTCTTTGATGGTCAGCAGGTTGTCCTCTCCTTCAACCAAAAACAGGGCCCCGCCCTCGCACCGTTCAATCTCCCGGACATTGTATGTGCGGAATTCCCCCTCAAAAAAGCTCTCATCGCCATGCCAGAAACTATCCTGCTCCTTTCCGGGCAGCACACACCTAGCCGCATAGCAGTTTCCATCCTCCAGGAAGTAGGGATAGACCAGATACCTCCCATTATAGCCGATCTTCATTTCATCAACGACCTTCTGAGATACCCCGAAATTGTCAAAATAGGCATACTGAGGATCATCCATATAGGAAATGAACTTTTTTATCTCCGCATTGAGATTCTTCGTGGGATAAGTCAAGTCCCTCACATAAGGCTCGCGGTCAGGATCCAATCCCGGTATCCTTTTAGGCTCAATGCCCATGATATTCCCGAAATAGATCGGGAACCCTCCCGGAGTGCACCTCAACGAGCATCGAAAGTACCCCATGAAAAAACTTTCGGGACTGATATCCACTGCGATGGTTCCCCTCTTATCCCCACTCCGAGGTGCGCAAAAAGGGCAGGGTGCCAGGAGAAAATCCCCCTCAATTTTAGCGCCGGGAAGATGTTCCCGGTAAAAGCGGACTATTTCAGCGCTTGAAGCCATTTAAGACCTTAGCCCTTTGCGGATGCATCCCGAGTTTGGCATGACAGGCAGGCCGCCCTATCCATTTACTGCGGCCTTTCAAAGACTGCCGAATCGCCGAGCTCCTCTTCGATTCTTAATAGCTGGTTGTACTTGCTGACCCTCTCCGAACGACACAGGGAGCCGGTTTTAATCTGTCCCGTACCCGTAGCCACTGCAAGGTCGGCAATAAACGTATCCTCGGTCTCTCCTGAGCGGTGGGAAATCACGGCACGCCACCCTGCTTTGTGGGCCATCTGTATGGCCTCAAGGGTCTCTGTGAGGGTCCCGATCTGATTGAGTTTGATCAACACCGCATTGGCCGATCCTTCCCTGATCCCTCTTGCAATTCGCTCGGTGTTTGTAACAAAAAGGTCGTCCCCGACGATCTGAATCCGATCGCCCAACCGATCTGTCATCTTTTTCCAGCCCTTCCAGTCATTTTCTCCAAGCCCATCTTCAATGGAGAAAATGGGGAATCGGTTCACCCAGTCCTCGTAGAACTCGATCATCTGTGATGAAGAGTGCTCTGATTGGTCGGATTTGAAGAACACATACTTCCCCCCTTTGTAAAAGGAAGAGGAGGCGGGGTCCAGGGCCAGCACCACGTCTTTGCCAGGGCGGTATCCGGCCTCCTTGATCCCTGCAAGCACCATCTCAACAGCCTGTTCATTGGATTTGAGATCCGGGGCAAACCCGCCCTCGTCTCCCACAGCGGTGGAAAGGCCTCTGCCTTTCAAGACACTCGCCAAAGCGTGAAACACCTCTGATCCGATGCGCAAGGCCTCTCGAAACGTCTTCCCGCCAACGGGCATGATCATGAATTCCTGAAGGTCCACATTATTGGCTGCGTGAAGCCCGCCGTTCAGAATATTCATCATGGGCATAGGAAGCCTGCATGCATCTGTGCCGCCGATGTATCGATAAAGGGGCATGCCCAGGGAACTGGCTGCGGCACGGGCAACGGCCATGGAGACGCCCAAAATGGCGTTGGCGCCCAATTTCCCTTTGTTGGGTGTCTGATCCAATTCGATCAGGCTCCTGTCCACCGAACGTTGATCCATGGCTTCCATTCCAAAAAGGGCCGGAGCAATAATTCGGTTGACGCTCCGGACCGCCCTTTCAACGCCCTTCCCCCCATAACGTTTCTTGTTTTTGTCCCGAAGCTCAACGGCCTCATATCTCCCGGTGGAGGCCCCGGAAGGCACGGCTGCGCGGCCGAAGCTACCATCGGTCAGGGCCACATCCACCTCAACGGTTGGGTTGCCTCTGGAATCAAGAATCTCCCGGGCCTGGACAATTTCGATCCTTTCCATCTTCCCCTCCTTGTAAGAAAAGCTGTTGGGTCTTAAGTGTCAGATGTCAAAATGTTTCTCAAGGCCTTAAAATATCTATGGTTATGGAGACTATAGAAAATTCATCCTGGCATGACAAGGCAAAAGCCGGGAAAGGGTCAGCGGAGCAGAGTCCTGGCAGCTTCAATGACCTCCCCGGCGAATGCAGGAGACCCCCCGGCACCATGATAAATCGTGCGGACATATGGGCCCAGAGGTTTCCATAGGGTGGCGTCGCTACTCCTGAAAAGGGCCATGGTGGGGGCCTCCAGCATTGCGGCAAGATGTGTGATGCCGCTGTCATGACCTATGTACAGCCTGGCGCTCTTAAGAAGATCACAAAGGGCCTCCATGGAAGGGCATGGCAGAATCTGTATTCCGTGCTCCTCCGCCTCCTCTCGGAAAAAGGGGTAGAGATCCTTTTCTGCAGGGCCAAGAAGGACGAGAGGCTTCAGCCTCTGTATTAACTCCATCCAGAAGGGGGTATCGTAGTTCTTGGCAGGAGAGCCCGAGCCGGGGTGGCAAACAAGGAGGGTCCTTGACCGCACTCCATGATTCCTGAGAAGAAGCCCCCTGTCCATGGCCCTCGCAATCGCCCTTTGAGGATCAACGGGAAGCCCGGCTCTATGAAGACACCTGGCTGCGTAAAGGGCCACATGAATCCGCTCTTCCCTCCCGGGGAGCGAAGGAAACATATGGATGGAAGCTTGGGGATAAAATCTCCTCAGATTGCGGCGGATCAATCCATCAGGGTCACTTAGAAATGCTACAACCTTTTCCGCATGTGAGACGGGCAGGGCCCCGTTTTCAGCCTTATTCATTAGCAATAAACGCCATCCCGGCCCCTCGAAATCCATGGCGTTGTGGGCATGGCGCCGGAGGAGTCCGAGGCCGGGCTCGCGCCCTACGAACGTGACACCGCACCTGCCCTGAAGCTCAACAAGGGAAGGCAACAGCATAAGGGTGTCTCCGAGGGCACCCGGGCGGATAATCAGGGCACTCAAGGTCCTACCCTCATCGCCAAGACGAAGCGATCACCAAGATGACGCAATCCTCATTGCCGTTATTGAACAGGCTATGGCTTGAGCCGGCGGGAATCCAGGTGGCGTCCCCCGGGCCTACCTGCTTGGCATCCTCGTCAACACGCATCTGTCCCGTGCCGCTCAACACAAAGTAGATCTCTTCCATGGGATCAGTATGCGGCTCAATCTCTCTTCCCGGCTCAAGCCTGGCAATGGCCAGAAAGCCTATCTCCTTCAATATCCGCCGATCTAAGACCATCTGCGCAATGGCCCCACCATGGGCGATATAGGTTGTTTCCAGCACTTCTTTGTCATTAATATTTCGAACGATCATGTGGCCGGCATCCTTTTCCTTCCATTTCCAACCGTTTAACTTCAAAAGAAACACTCCTTGGTCCTATTCTCAAGCAGCCAAGCCGTTACCTCCGTTTCAATTTCATCTTGATTCAATATGCTGAAAAAGCTTAAACTGTAAGTTGAGAATCCTGCTGTTCCACACCCCGGAGAAACTTCGTTTTTGGCCCTGCCAAGGGCTTTTGTCAAGATGATCCGCTAATATAGTCCATATCGCGGAGGGTGCAAATGGAAAAAGAGGGGCTTGACCCGCGCCTGAGGTTGGTCCAACAGGCTGAGATGAAAGACAAGGTAGTCCTCATCAGAGTAGATCACAATGTCGTGAAAAAAGGGCAGATCAAGGATCCGTACCGTATTGACGCCTCCTGGTGGACTCTCTATGCAATCGCTGAGAAGGGGGGAAGGCCTATCCTGATGACCCACATAGGGCGCCCCAGGGATAAAAAGACCGGGCACATAAAGTGCGATGATGGACAGTCCGTGCTGCCCATTGTCCGCTACTTGGAGCGAAAGCTGCCTGTAGAAATCCATGTCCCCCGGATCCCCCCGGATCCCGAAAAAGGGATCTTACATCTGGACTCCTCCATTGAGCATGCCATTAAAGATCTCAAACAGGGAAAGATCGGGATGATTTACCTCCCCAATACGCGGTGGTTTAGGGGAGAAGAGGCCAAAGGCCCTGAACGTGAGGCCTTTGTAGAAGAACTGGCATCCATTGCGGATCTTTACGTTAATAACGCCTTCGGGTCCTGGCAGGCCCATGCCTCCACCTATGATATCGCCAGGCGTCTTCCCTCTTATGCAGGCATACTGCTCCAAAAGGAACTCCAGAACCTGCACCGCGTCCTGGATCCTGAAAAACCTTTTGTTGCGGTGATAGCCGGCTCTAAATACGATACCAAGATCGGCCCTCTTAAATCCCTTTACCGGGAGGTGGACCACCTGATCCTGGGGGGCCTCATGTACAACACCTTTCTATCCGCCAAATATGGCATCCGGATTGCCGGGGTTTCCGAAGAAGACCGGCAGCTCGCCATGGAGCTGGTCCAATTAGACAGGAGGGAGGGCAAAATCCTGGAGCTACCCTATATGATCGAATCAGACACCCTGGAAGGAAAGATCCTGGGGCAGTACCGGGTGGTCAAGGTGGGGGAGTTTAACGGAAAAGAGGAACTAAACCATGTGCTTGATATAGCCCCGAAATCATTTGAGGACCAAAAGGTCAGGGAGGCGCTTGGTTCTGCCAAGACCATACTCATAAATGCGGTCATGGGCCTAATGCCTCACTTTTTCGAGGGCTCCTTGGCGCTCTATCAGTTAGTGACCTCAAACACGGCCGCATGGAAACTGTTTGGCGGAGGTGATACCCTCCAAGAGCTCCGCAACCTCTGCCCCGGTTGCTATCTGGCCGGACTGGATGATCCCCGCACTTATTACTTCACAGGCGGGGGGAGCGTGCTCGCGGCCATTGAACAGGGAAGTCCTTACTTACTGAAACCGGTTCAGGTGCTCATGGAGCCATAGGGTGGGACCCCAAAGCGAAGGGATAGATACCGGTGAACGCTTCACTTGAGCCCCAGACCTTGCTCCGGTTCCTCCGGCAACCCAAATCAGGCAGACATTACTCATATTAAGGTTCCCCCATGCCCATTACCCCCATATTTGATCCAGATCAAGCCGGAAGACCGATGCGAGTGGCCGCGTTCATGTCGGGCTCCGGCACCAATATCAAAAAACTGATTGAACTGGAGAAACAGCTCAAAGGCCAAAAAGGAGAATCACCTTTCGAGGTAGTATTTGTTTTCAGCGACCGGTCGGACGGGGCCTGTGCCGGAGAAAAGATCGCCCAGGAAAATGCCCTGCCCTATATCAGCTATGATACCAGGGCGTTCCACCGGCTCAAGGGTGTTAAGAGGACCGTGCTTACGCCTGAAGGCCTTTCCGCCAGGAAAGAATACGATCGGGTGGCAAAAAAGCTGGTCCAGGCCTTTGATATCGACGTAATAGCGCTCGGGGGCTACATGAGTTTTATCACCCTTGAACGCTGCGTAAATGTTCACCCCGCGGACCTTTCCATACTGCTGCCGGATGGCAAAAGGAGATTCGTGGGCGACAACGCCGTTTCAGATGCCATCCTGGCCGGACAGAGCAGCCTCCGCGCATCAACCCTGTGGACAGACCAAGGGGTGGACACCGGGCCCCTTCTCATGGTCTCAGATCCCATCCCCGTAAACCTCCCCGAACCCCTGGAAATACTCCGCCGGAACAAGGAAAGGCTCAAGATTATTGTTGCGGAACACCAAGAACGCCTAAAGGAAGTAGGAGACTGGAAGATCTTTCCCCGCACCATCGAGATGATCGCATCGGGACGCTTTGCCCTTGATGAGCAAAACCGAGTATATGTGGACGGAAAGCCCGTCCCCCAGGGTTACAGAGAGTAACCAAGGAAGCAACCCTGACAGGGCAAGCCGGCTACGAAAGAAGGTTGTCCCAGTCTATTTCTTTGAAAGTATTGTGAAGAAAATGATCGTCATCTACCACATTAAAGGAAAGCTCCCTAAAGATCTTTTTGGCCACAGCCTCTACTTCGGAAAGGGGGATCACCTCGTCACTCCGCCCGTGGTAGATCCACACCGGCACTGAAATGGCCCTGTCCTTGTGTGAGGAAAAAGGAATCAGGTTGATAGCCGGGGCAAGGAGAATCATTTTTGCCACTTTCTCCTCCGCTTCCAAAGCATAAAGGGTGGCCATCAGCCCTCCGAAACTGGAGCCCACCATAGCGATTTCACTCTTTCCCGAAAGGACCCCCTTCAGTTTCTCCATCCGTTGCCAAAGTTCACCTGCAAAATTTGGAATGATCATATCAGGGTATCTTTCCCTGAAATATACCGACTTGGTACCCTGATTGCTGCTTTCCAGCCCATGGATGAAAACTTTCGTAAGCATTGACGAAATCCATCTCCAGATTACTTTCCTTTAAGGCACAAATGCCTCCGGCCGGGCCTCCCTCAAAGTAATGGCCTCTTCCGGGCAGGTCACTTGGCAAAGCCCGCAACCCATGCACTTTTCCGCCTCCACACGGCTCACGCTGCCCTCGCCATCCTCCCACGAAATTGCCCCGAAATAGCAACGCTCGTGACAGGTACCGCACCCGCTGCACACCTCCCGGTCTATCTCCGCCCTGAAACGGCTTGGGTCCACCACGTGGATTCCCCCCTTGATCAGGATGGGCATGGTCTGGCAGCAGCATGGACAGCAGTTACAGATGAAATGATCAACCTGATGTCGATTCATAGTCACATGAATCAGCCCCTCTTCCTCCGACTTTCTCAGGATTTCCAGAGCCTCATCCTTATCGATCTTCCTGCCCGTTCCTCTGGCCAATGCATATGCTGCAGCATTGTTCACCTGGATACATGTCTCGAGGGGGCGGTCGCATTTCCGGGCCGTGAGCCGACAGGTGCAGTTGGTCACGGCCAACTCGCGGGCACTGTTAACAATTTCTCGCACGCTTTCAAAATCCAGGACACTGGTCTTTGCCTGAACAGAAACGTCCACGGGGATCACCCTCGTGTAGGGTTTCTCCATGATCTGGCTGATCTTCCGGGCAAAAATCGGCCACTCTGTTTCCATGAACTCCTGCCACAGATCCAAAAATTCCCTTGGCGCATCTTTCCAAAGGATTGTAGCATCATGGAACTGGACCATGTCTCGGCACATTCTATAGGTGGGTGGGTCGGTCTTCCGTGACGGGAACACCAGACCTTTCAAAAATAAAGTCTGTATCCTTTTCTCCACCTCCTCTTCAGGCAGTTGAAGCCTCTGGGCAAGTTCGGGCGCACCACCGGGAAGCGAAAGGAGAAGTTTCGCATCGGCTTCTTCTGTCAACATCTCAAAAAGTCGGGGGGCAATCTTCGAATCCGCCAAACCTATCCTTGCCGCAAGCTCCTGATAAACACTCATAACTCGCCTCCATATCACCGCATATTTAGTATCGGGTTTAAACGATTTTTTTCCGAAAAGCAAGGTACCTCCCTATATAGGGGTTGCTCTACAGCCCACGGGGAAAGGGGGAATTGGGCTTGACTGAGATGGGGTGATTGAATATATTGCTGAGTATTTGCGGTTTTAGGTTAGACCCGGAAAGGGGGGATGAACAGGATAAGGGTCGATTCATTCAAATATTTTCTTAGGAGGAGGGAACAACATGAAGAGGTTTTTTGTTATTGCGCTTGCTGTACTGTTCGTTGTAGGGATGGCGGGACTTGCCGCTGCCGGTAACAACCCGTTGAAAGCAGCAGAAAAAGGAGTCCATAAGAGCTTCATCAATGAGATCCCCGCGGATCATATGGTAGATGTATTCAAGCTTCACAAAGTCTGGCAGAAGGCAATGGCCGATCCTGCCTACAGAAAAAAAGTCTACCTGATTGACGTTCGCACTCATCCGGAATTCTATGCGTTCCACATAGAGGGGACCGACCATATCCATGCAGGGCATATGTACACCATACCCAAAAAGATCAAGGATCCCAATGCCGAGATCTATATCTTCTGCCGTACATCCCACCGGGCCAAGTACGTTGCCGGCTTCCTTTATAAGTATGGTTACAAGAATGTCTACTGTGTGGCCGGGACTACCAAAAACGGCAAGAAATACAAAGGTGGCGTGGTTGGCTGGGCACAGGCGGGCTTCCCGTTCGTCAACCAGTTCACAGGCGTATTTACCATTCAAGAATACCGCAAGCATCCCTCCAAGGCGGAAAAGTCTTTCCGCGTGAGGGAATTTCATCCTTACTGATCAGAGAGACCTCTTCCACGAGGGGGCAGCGCACGCTCCTTCTCGTGGAAGAGGTTTGAACCTCCCTCCGCGCCCACGACTCCCTTGGTCTTCCCTCACTATACTCCAGTCATATCTTCAAGCAAAAGAGATCCTTCTATCTTAAGACTCCTTCTATGATCCCAGCCAGGTCCATGAAATCGACCGCCATCTCCCTTTCAGGGTCTCTTTCCTCTCCCTCACGGTAACGGATCCCGAAATGTTCGTGAATCTTGATCCCTCGATCCCGGCAGTATCGTTCCAGGGACCACTTGGTCATGCTCCCTACAAGCAAAGCGCCAGTAGAGCCCCCCCACTCGAAGTGAGGGCCGTCCCCACCGCTATCGCCGATCAGGATCACCCTGTCGGGAGAAATTCCGGCTTCCTTCATTACCTTCTGGGTGTTTATGGGCTTGTCATTTGTCTCTAAGAGATCCATCCATCGGGTGCCGACCCTTTCTTCGGATCCATAGCGCACCATGGGGTAAGCTGAGACTACCTGCACCTGGGGGATTAGCCCCTTAGCTATGGCGCGCTGGCAGAACCCCTGAAATGCCGTGGTATTGATCATGAAAAGTATATCTTTTTTGAGACACCACTCTATGAACTCGGGCACCCCCCGGTAAATCCTGAAGGATGCGTCCAGGTAGGCATCCATATGGTCTTTGGTTATCGGGCCTGGGAGAAGCCCCTTGATCTCTTCGACGGCCCGGCCCAAAGAGATCTTGTTGCCGGTATAGTCCCTGAAGATCCCGGAAAGGGTCTGAGCCAGCTCTGGATAATGGAATGTGATGACATCGAAGGGGCCCGTGGGCGCCAGACACTCGTTCCAGTCAGAGGACACAATGGCCCGATATTTTCCCCTTTTCCCCACCATGCTGTACTCCCCTCACTCCACTGTTACCCTTTCTTAAAATATCCCATCAAAACGTTTCGAGGACGTCACATATTGCCTACTCGATTCCACAAGCGACCGAACTGCATTTGCCAGTAGGCAATGTTTGCCGAAATCACGAGCCTGGGCTCAAAATTGGGATTCTTTATTTTGCCGAATGCGGAGAGGTAATCCACATTCTCCGCCACAGAGACGGGACAGCCCTTAACATGTATGTACCGGGAAGAGCGGTTTTTAAGGCAGTGCCAGAGGGCTATTGTGTGCTTGAGCAGCATGTCGTTTGAACGGGTTCTGGTTTCGTCAACTTCAGAGCTTGTCCTATAGCTGCCCTCGATCTTCACATGTTCCCCGTCAATTTCTCCCTCCCAGCTCGTACAGCTGCCGGCAAAGATGACCCGTTCACCTTCCTCCAGATCGAGGGGCCCTTCTACCTTGCCCACCACGTACCGGATTTTTTTCATGCTCCTGTCAACATCGGGATAAAAACCCCGAAAGATATGCATGGCTTCCTGGAGGGCGCCCGGACACCCGCCCCAGCAGTAATCGGGAGAATGGGATTCCGGAAAAGCGCCAACGGTGCAGGACAGGTTGCTATCCTTTCCGAAATATTCGTCAATGCGCTCCAGGCAGAACTGAAAGTCCTTGGTTTTCTCCCGGACCTCTTCTAAAGGAAAGTCGCCTGACACCTCGATCTGTTCCAAATCCATGGGCCCGTAGCCCCTTTCCGCTGCCAGCCGGAGATGAATCAGCTCTGTGGGATCCACATGAACCATGTGACATCCCACTGTGTCCACCGCGCAGGAGTTGGTTCCCATCACAATGGCACCTAAGGGAAAAGGCGTGGGAGTGAGCATCATTTTCTGTCCAGCCACAATGGCGTCGATAGCTATGAATTTAGAATCCACCACCTCCTGCAGATCCGCTATCTTGTGCTCAAGAAAGCTATTGTGATCCACGAGTCTATGGCGGTCATCCTGGATCCCGATATAGTTTTTGAGACTAAGGGTCAACCTGCACCAGGGATGGGCCTTGAATTTGGGGAGGTTGATGAGAAAATCGCAGTCGGCCACCGGTTTGGGGACAAACACCTGATTGCGAAGCCTTGCCTTCCCTTTCAGGGGGACCGCTACCTGCGGTGTTTCATCAAAATAATAGACCTTGACCCCATGCCTTTTGATAACCGCCGGGTAGCCTGCGTTCTTGAAGTTAAAGCGGGTGGAGATGGTAATCCCGGAGCGCTCCCCTACAGCGAGCTCCTCAACGTCTTCCGACATGGCCTTGGTTGCGGCGATTACACCATCGAGGAACTCCTTTCGAGTAAAGGCATGGGGGAAGATCTCCGGGTGGGCGATAACCACATTCGGCTTGAGAAGTATTTTCCCGGAAGGCCTCACGCCGAGCTCTTCCATGCCGGTTTTAACCACAGCGCAAATGCGATCCGGGTCGTATTCTTCGCACCGCATGATAAGGACCCTGTGCTTTTCCATCTTCCCTCTCCCCCCTTGGTTTTTCCGTCACGGACTCATCCCGGTCCAAAACCGACCCCTAAGTTAAGGGGCCACGACAGGGCACGCGCCTGGTCCCCGGTTATGGTTGTGTCGAAATAATACTCTCCTCAAGAGCCCCCGTCAAACCACAATCCCCTATGGGAATCTATTTTGAGAGAGACAAATCCTCACCCCTGCCTCTTTTCGAATATCTAAACCGTTACAAAATGTCGAAAGGATCCCAAGGCGAAAAGGCCGCCTTGAATTCCTCAGGGGATTATGTCAGAATTTAGTGTTGTATCGCGCGGCTTCTACCGCTCTTATTGTCAACCCTGAGCGCCAGGTGTATCCAAAGGAGCAAGGGCAATGAAAAGCAAACCATCCCTTTTCTTACCGGTGGTACTGTGCGTCGTCATTTTCGCGCTTCCCTGCTTGGCGGAGGCAAGGATAAAACTTACAGCGCTTCCGGAACGGGCCAAAACGATCATCCGCCTCGATAATCCCCGTGCCACCTTGATCCAAGAGGACCGCGTCCTCACCCTGCAAAAGGGGCTCAACAAAGTGGACTTTTCCTGGAAAGGGGTCAGCATTGACGAGGACTCCATTCGTCTTGACGTGCTTTCCCATCCTTACGAAGCGGTACTGCTCGGTGTAAGCTATCCGCCGGGCGAATCCGCCCTCGTATGGGATATCCACAGCGAGGAGGCCACTGAAGTAACGGTTCGAATCAGCTACCTGCTTTCCAATATTGACAGAATCATCACCTACAAAGGCGTTTCGGACAAAGAAGAAAGAGAACTAAATCTCAAAAGCTTTCTTGTGATCCGCAACTTTTCGGGAGAAGACTTTGAAAATGCACTCCTCATCCTTGAAGGAGGCCAATCGTTTGAGAGAAGGATCTTACACGGAGAGACAAAGCGGGTTCTGTTTATGAAAAAGAAGGCTGTCCCCATTGAAAAATTTTGGACCTTCGATGCAGCAAAACTTCCATGGGATCCAGAAAGAATCGAAGGGAACGTAGGGATACCGGTCAGTTACCGCATCAAAAATCGCAAGGAGTCAGGGCTTGGCAGTGAACTGATTCCAGGGGGCAAGGTTCGGATCTTTCAGCAAGATGGACACGGGGGAACGATTTTTCTCGGTGAAGACAGGACCGGCCCTATTCCGATAGGGGAAGAAATGAATATCTGGATCGGGGACAGCCGAGATATTGTGGTGACACAGCACAAGATGAGACAAGCGCATATCAATCAGCGCCGCAACAACAAAAATAGGGTCGTATTGTACGACACGGATGAAATCATCAAAGCAACCATCGAAAATTTCAAGGACAGGGCGGCCAGGCTCACCATGATCCAGCACATCCCGGGGCAATGGGATATGGAGGAGTGCAACATGAAATATGTCCGAAAAGATGCCTATACCCTGCGCTTCGATATTGACCTCCCGGCACACGGCAAGAAAGAGCTCAAGATGCACTACCATCGACGCAACCTGCGGAAATCGGAGGTCCTGAGATGAAACTGAAATCCATATTGTTCATAGCGCTTGCCTTAAGTATCTTCTCTCCCCCTGCCGATGGCAAAGTGGACCTGGTGACCCTCCCTAAGCGAGACAACGTCCAGATCACCATTTACAACACGGCTGATCTAACGCTGGTTCGGGAACAACGCTCCTTAACCCTCAAAACCGGCATGAACAACCTCCAATTCTCATGGGCAAACACTCTGATAGATCCAACAAGTCTGGATATGGTGCCAAGGCTCCACGGGGAGAAGATCGACATACTTGATCTCACCTTTCCCCAGCGGGTGCGCAATGCGGGGCTGTGGCATGTGAAGAGCCAGTATAGGGGCAAGGTGCCTGTAGAGATCAGCTATCTCACCAGCGGCCTGACCTGGCGCGCCTTATATCTGGGGACCCTCGGCAAGGACGAAAAGATAATGCGGCTCCGAGGATATGTGCGGGTCACAAATAATAGCGGCGAGGACTACGAGAACGCTCAAGTACGTGTGATCGTAGGAAAAATCAACCTTATTGACAAAATAGCGGAGCTTGCCAGGCGCAGGTATCCTTACGGAAGCCCCCGTCCCGTACCCCCTATTATGATGAAGGCAGAGGAAGGGGGCGCTGGTATGGCGGAGGCCAAGCGGCAATTCATCAGGGCGGAGAAGCTCATGATGGCCAGACCGAAAGAGATCAGAAAAGAGGGCCTCAGCGAATATTTCCTCTACACAATCGAAGGAAGAGAGACGATCCCTAATGGATGGTCCAAGAGACTGCCCAGTTTTGATATCGATGAAATACCGGTCCTGAATCTCTACAAGTATGAAAGAGAAAAATACGGCGATCAGGTGGTCCGCTTCCTTAGCTTCAAAAACGATAAGGCGCACAAGCTTGGAAAGACACCCATCCCAGGGGGCATCCTCAAGGTTTACAGAAACCTGGGGAAACCCGCTCTGTTTTCCTACGAAGGGCACTCCCGGTTCAAGTATATCCCCGTGGATGAAGATGTGGAGCTGAACCTCGGCCCGGTCTCCAATGTCATAGTCAAAGCAACGCTTATGAATTACAAGATGGACAAGTTTTTGTTCGACGATAAAGGAAGTATCAGCGGCTGGGACGAGATCCGCCAGTTCCAGGTAGAGATCAAAAACACCCGCGATGTCCCAATAAGGGTGGAAGTTACGCGCAACTTTAAAACATCCTATTGGGATCTGAAAAAATCAGGTCAATTCGGTCACTACGAAAAGGTAGACAAAGACACGGTGAAATTCACTCTAAACCTGGGTATGAGGGAGACCAAGCGATTCCACTATATCCTCACTACACATCATGGCCGGAGGGCCCGTTAGTCCCTCGCCTTGCCTCAGGCATTCAATCCGCGTTCCGCCCCCCACTCCTCTTTGCTTGGCTCCATTGCAATAACAAATTCATAAGCCCTTGACCGGAGAGGGCATTATCTTCTATAAGTCGTTAAATGCAATCCTGTTGCTGCATCTGGTGAGCTCAAAAGGGAGGACCGCTCAATTATGAAAGTACTGGTTTACGGCTCAGGCGGTAGAGATCACTGTCTTGCTGACAAGTATGGGGACAGCCAGCACGTCGACAAGGTATATTTCGCACCGGGAAACCCAGGAGTGTTGCAAACCCCCAAAGGGAAAAGGGGGCTTATTGAGCGGGTGCCTATCAGGGACTTCGAGGAGATCGCCCGGTTCTGCGCCGAGAACAGGGTGGATCTGGTGGATGTAGGATCTGAAAACCCCCTTGAGGAAGGTCTGATTGATCTCCTGAACGGGCGCGGTATCAGAACGATCGGCCCTAAAAAGGCTTATGTCCGTCTGGAAAGCGACCGCGCTTTCACAGACGATCTCCTTTTGAAAGTCGGTGTCCCCAAACCAGAGTACCGCGTGTTTGATGATCCGGACAAGGCAAAGGAGTATGTTCGAAATATCGGTTATCAGGTGGTGGTCAAGGCCAACGGCCTGGCCGCAGGAAAAGGGGCAATCGTATGCGATGATGTCCACGATGCCGAAGCGGCGATTGACACCATCATGGTCAAGAAAGCATTCGGGGAATCGGGAAGCCGGGTTGTCATTGAAGAGAGGATGTACGGGACGGAGATTTCCTTTTTCGTTTATCTCGACGGCCATCATGTGATGCCCCTCAGGATGTTTGCCCAGGATTATAAGCCCGCCTTTGACCCGGAAGATACAGAAGCCATCGAGAAATTCGGTGGAAACCTCAACACCGGTGGTACCGGGTGTTACTGCCCCCACAAGCTGATGAGCCCCTGGTTGGTCAACCGCATTATCAAAGAGATCGTAAACCCCACGGTCAACGCCATTTACAATGATTTTGGCTGGGCTTACAAAGGCGTCCTTTACTTCGGCTTGAACCTGGACCCTTATGACCGCCTGGGGGTATTCGAGATCAACGTGCGGCACGGCGACCCGGAATGGGAAGTGATCGCCCGAAAGCTTAGCACGGACCTCTTTGAGATCGGCATGGCCGTGTGGGAAGGGACCCTGGATCAGATCCATCAGGTATGGAACAAGCAGCACTACGTGGATGTGATCGCCATGGAAGGTCGATCAAAGGCATCAAAGGGATGGAACAAAGGATATCCCGGCCGCTACGGCAAAGGCCACAGGATCGTGGGTCTCGATCAAATAGAGAGGGGCATCGCCATCTATTTCGCCGGAGTCGATGAGGACCCGGAAAAGGGTCTGGTCACTTACGGCGGAAGGGTCCTTCATGTGATTGCGGGAGATCCGACCCTGGAAGGGGCACGGGACAAGGCCTATCGCAATATAGCGCTCCTCGCCTTTGAAGACCACAACAACGAGGGTGCCAACTGCATGCGCTACAGAAAGACCATCGGGCT
>JAOZOW010000001.1:61437-123077 GCA_029933075.1 Deltaproteobacteria bacterium
GCGACTACATCTTCAAAACCATAACCCCTCGGTCGATAATAGGCCCTGTAGAGCCCGGGACGTGCGCTGTTGAGGCTGATGCGGATGGAATCCAGACCGCTCTCCACGATCCGGCCCACCTTTTCCGGCAAGCTCCCGTTCGTGTTGAGGTTTATGGTCCCTTGATCCGTCCGCTTCCTAATCTCCCGGATGCTCTCTGCGATCAATTCGTACTCTGTAAGAGGTTCCCCCTCACATCCCTGTCCAAAGCTTACAATGGCCTCGGGTGCGCTACTAAGGTGGTTTACTGCCAGAGAGACGATCTCGTTCAGTGACGGCCTGAAAGTGATGCGCTGGTGGGATGCCTCGCACGACTTGTGAGGTTGTAAAGAGAGACATCCCAGGCACGCAGCGTTACATCGTCGACTTACCGGGAGCGGTGCCTCCCATCTCCCGAGAAACAGGTTCTTTGCGGCAAAGCAATGATTATAGGTCGCGCAGCGGGAAAGGTGTTTGACAAGCGGGCCCGCGCCCTTCTCTCGTTGGTATGCGTCCATCGCGGGGACCAGCTCCCTGTCATCGTAATTCCTGGGATCCCATTTGTGACTGTATTCTATCATGAACCCCGAGGCCCAGTAGCCATCCTCTTTAAAGCCCACAGCGGTATAGGCCCAGGTAGGCAAAATGTATGATTTAGCCCGATAGTCAGCTGCCGGCAAAAGGGTCCTGACCAGCCCGGGTTCAAGGAATGCGGCAACGGCATGAGGCCTGACCGCCGCGCCCCCCACCTGCACCTCCCGGACCGTTCTCAGCTCTCCGGTGGAGGGATCAACCCCGATTGGGGCACAGTCTGGAAGATAGAAAAGCTTGCTGAACTCCGGGACCGGTATCAGGTCTTCCGTCTCTGGAATCACGACCCTTGACCCCGAGAGCCCTGCCATCCGAAGGCGTGGGTGGTCGTAAATACGGCCTTCATCGTCGGCAAATACCATGCGGGGTAATTTCATCAAATCCACACTCATCTCAACTCCCTCTTTTCCCTTTACACTCAACGGGTTTCTCGGTCAAAGGAATTTATTTGACTCAAAAGAGAGCTATCATTATCGTTTAGGGAAATCAGGAACATGCTTACCGACTCTGGGCTCTCCAAGGAGAGGTGTAAACTCACACCCAGGAAACACATAGAGGGATTCAAACCCTTGGGCCTGAAACGGATTGATACGCCGCAAGAGGCACGGTAGCCATATTTGTTCAGATTTCGTATGAGAATTTGCATTATGTTAAAAAGATTATGGAAACGGCAGTATCCGCCCGGGGAGAGATAAGGCAACCATAGCAACCGAAAATTATTTATCTATCAAGCAGCACTACTAATGGAACTGCCAGTATGGGAAGCCCCCTGAAAGTTTATAGACTTTCCTGGATCTTCAGAAACTACTTAGAGCATCAAATAGACAAACCAGGGCACCATTCACCAAATACGATGAATAATTCTGATTTTGAGGGTGCTTACGGAGAAACCGTCTTCTTTGAAAGCATAAGGGCAATTGTTCGTTCGGGGTATGAGATTAGAGTGCTGGGGATAGGCGAGGCGGTAGTGGATGTTGGTTTGACTTCTATCTCGTAATGAGATATGATATATGCATGTGATTACCCGGAAACGGTTGTTGGATTTCGCTGTAAAGCACCCGGACTGCGCCACGGCGTTAGACAGCTGGTACAGGATCGTCAAACATTCAAGCTTTGCAAACTTTGCTGATCTCAGGGGTGCTTTCCCAAGCGCCGACAAGGTGGGAAAATTCACGGTATTCAACATTGCCGGTAACAAGGTCCGCTTGATAGCAGCGATACACTTCAATACACAAAGAATCTACATCAGACATGTCTTGACCCATGACGAATATGATAAAGGCAGGTGGAAACAATGAAAAAGATAGAGCTCAATCGTATTGAAAACCTGTGGCCCGATATTCAGCCTTTCCTGTCCGTACCCCATAATGAGGGGGAATACAATAGGCTTGTGTCATTGTTGGACGAGTTGATAGACAGGATCGGAGAAGAGGAGCACCATCCTCTTTCCTCTTTGATGGAGACCCTAAGCACCCTTATCGAAGGCTACGAGAAAAAACATCTGCCCCCCTCTCAGTCCGATGCTATCAGTGCACTAAAGTTTTTAATGAAAGAGCACGGCCTCAGGCAATCTGATTTGGTGGAGGTCGGTAGCCAAGGCGTGGTTTCCGAGATACTATCCGGCAAGAGAAAGCTGAATCTGCGGCAGGTGAGACGTTTGAGCAGCAGGTTCAATGTCTCTCCAGCAGTTTTTATTGACGAAGTAGAGGAGAGTTAGCTCTATTCCTTTACGCATCCTAATGCGGGTTATATCCAAGTGGTTTCTTCTCAACAACAAGACACCCGTCCTGAAGGCAAACAATTTCGCCTTGTCAAGTTCTTTGCCTATGCAAGCTTCCTTGTCCTGATCATTTTCAGTTTTCCATTTTCGGTGGTCATCTCCAAGCAGGCGAAACAGATCCTTATGAAGAGCTATGAAAACTACGCCCTTTTGTTAGGCGAGAATCTCAATCACCAGGTCTTTCATAGTTTCGTCATTCCGGTGACAAGGCGTTACGGGAAAATCAGATTGCGGGACAGGGAGCAATATGAATGGATGGACCGAATTGTAAAGGTTACCATACATGGTTTCAAAATAGACCTGGTAAACATCTACGACATCGGGAAGGGCGTGATCGCCTACAGTACAGATCCCTCGCTCCTGGGCAGAAAGGCGAAAGAGACACAAGGATATAAGAAAGCGCTCAATGGAGAATATTTTTCAGGTCTTCTGGAAGAGCCGAATGACTTGTGGGGTCTCGGAATCGAGAAAATCGGGGGCGAAAAAAAGCTCCGTACCTATATTCCTTTCAAGGGAGTTGACCCCTTCACCGGGCAAAGCAGTTACGTTCTGGGCGTATTTGAGCTCATCCAGGACCTGAGCCAAGAATACCGCTCAATCGTTAAGCTCCAGTATATTATCTTCGCCCTGTCCATTCTTATCATGGGCCTGATTTTCATCGCCCTGCTCCTTATTGTCCGAAAGGCCGAGAAGACCATCGAACAAAGGGCAATGGAGCAGCGCGAGTTGGAGGCCCAGCTTAATCATGCGGAGCGCCTTGCTGCCCTCGGGCAGATGTGTGCAGGGGTCTCACACGAGATCAGAAACCCGCTGGGGATTATTCGAAGCACTGCCGAACTCCTGGAGAGCATGCCCGATTCCGAGGAGGCACGGAAAAACCTCTCCAAAGTGATCATTGAGGAGTCGAGCCGGCTCAACAATATTGTAACCGAATTTCTGGATTTCGCCCGTCCCATGGAACCGGATCTTCAGGAGTGCTGCCTGGGAGAGATCATCAGGAAAAACTTGGAGTTTCTCAAGCCGGAGTTTGAAAAAGAAAACATCAAGGTGAGACACAACCTAAATGGCCGTTCATTCAAGATCAAGGCTGATCCCGAGCTGCTTTACAGGAGCTTTCTTAATATCTTCCTAAATGCTGTGCAGGCTATGACAAAAGGCGGCACTATCAATGTCAATGTGGCAGAAAAAAGAGGAAGGTATGTCATCGACATTGAAGATACTGGATGCGGCATCAGCAAAGAAAACCTCAACAAGATCTTCAATCCATTTTTCAGTACGAAAGACAAGGGCAGCGGGCTTGGGGCCTCCATTGTCCGGAATATCATAGAGGGCCACAGAGGGAGCATCCATGTGGAAAGCGAAGAAGGTGTTGGGACAAAAGTGATAATTAATTTGCCTAAAGGCGAATAGGAGCGGCCACTGCATGGAAACGATTTTGATCGTGGATGATGAAAAAAATTATCTCGTGGTCCTGGAAGCCCTCTTAGGTCCCGAGGGATACGAGATCATGACAACCGACAATGCCGCAGATGCCTTGCGCCTCATCCGCGACTCAGACCTGGATCTGGTGATCACGGATATGAAAATGCCGGGCATGAGCGGGATGGAGCTCCTGGAGGAGAGCAAAAAAATCAGGCCCGAGCTTCCGGTAATCATGATGACCGCATATGGTACCATTGAACTGGCCGTGGAGGCCATGAAGAAGCAGGCCTATGATTACATCACAAAGCCGTTTCAAAACGAGCAACTGAAGCTGACTATCAAGAAGGCTTTGGAGAACCACCGGCTGGCCAGGGAAAACCGCCGCCTCAACGATGCCCTTCTGGACCGTTACAGGTTCGGCAACATCGTGGGAAAGAGCAAACCGATGCTCAAGGTTTACGACCTTGTTTCCAGGATTGCCCAGTCCAGGGCCTCCGTGCTCATCACAGGGCCCTCCGGCACCGGCAAGGAATTGATCGCAAAGGCCATACACTACAACAGCCCGAGAAAAGACAAGCCGTTCGTCTCCATAAACTGCGGGGCTCTGACCGAGACTCTCCTTGAAAGCGAGCTTTTCGGCCATGAAAAAGGGGCCTTTACAGGCGCCGTGGCCATGAAAAAGGGGCGGTTCGAAGTAGCGGACGGCGGGACGCTTTTTCTGGATGAGGTGGGGGATATGCCACAGCCTCTCCAGGTGAAATTGCTCCGCGTGCTCCAGGAAATGGAATTCGAAAGGGTCGGGGGAACGAGAAGCATAAAAGTGGATGTAAGGGTGCTTTCGGCCTCCAACCGCAATATCAAAGAGGATGTAGAAAAGGGTCTCTTCCGGGAGGACCTCTATTACCGGCTCAATGTGATGAATATTGAGGTCCCCCCGCTCCGCGAGCGTATTGATGACATCCCTCTGCTCGTCAAGCATTTTATCGAGAAATACCGAGAAGATGAGGGGAAGGATAAGATCGAACTGAGCCCGGAGGCATGGAAGGCGCTTTACTCTTACTCCTGGCCGGGCAATGTGAGGGAATTGGAAAATGTCATTGAAAGAGCTGTGGTGCTCTCCTCAGGGGGGAAAATAAGCCTTGAAGACTTGCCTGAAGAGCTTGTTGGGGCTGAGGCCGAGTTCGACGTGGAACGGCTTGTACCACCCAATGTACCGCTTCCTAAGGCCATGGAGCAGATAGAAGAAAAGCTCATAAGAAGGGCCTTACATCAGTGCAACAACGTTCAGGCCCATGCGGCCAAGATGCTGGGCATTACAAAAAGCCTCATCCAACACAAAATGAAGAAGTACAAAATCACCATTTAGAGGTACAATTTTTTGTACAAATATTTTGCCTAATTATTTAAGCCGGTTATCCCAACACCTTCTCTGTTGGAAGATTCAGAAGTACAAATTATTGTACTTTAGGCCGTAAAATCGCTGCCCTCCCATAGCTAATGATTCATAAAGAAATATGTTCAAATCAAGGGGTTACGGACATTTTAAGATATCAGACAGGATCTGGCATATATCTTGCGTATAAATAGAGTAAAAATGAAAGGGTTACTCTTTCCTCCTAAAAAAACCAACCGCCTCCGGGCGGTTGATTTTTTTGCAGCTAATACCCCAGCCGTCTCAATGCCCTGGTGTCCCGAGTCCAATTTCTCTCCACTTTTACCGTAAGATCCAAGAAAACCTTCACGCCAAACCTTTTCTCCAGCTCCAAACGGGCTGAACGCCCTATGGCTTTGATCATCCGTCCACCCTGCCCGATGAGGATACCTCTTTGGGACTTCCTTTCCACATGAATACTTGCAATGATGGCAAGCATGTCGTTAGCGGGGATTTCCTCTATCTTCTCTACGGTCACCGCGGACGAATAGGGTAACTCCTGTCTGGTATGATAATAGATCTTTTCCCGGATGATTTCCGAGATCAAAAAAACCTCGGACTGGTCGGTCTCCATCCCCTCCGGGAAAAACCGAGGCCCCGGTTTCAGCCTTGATCTCAGCTCCTTCATAAGGATATCCACTCCATCACCGGTAAGGGCGGAAACTGGGACAATGGCCTTAAAGGGATAAAGGTGCTGGAAGTGTTCTATTATAGGCAGGAGTTGTTCCTTGGGCCCGAGGTCCACCTTATTGATTGCCAGGAGGCACGGTTTCCTGATCTTCCTGAGGACCCGCAGGATGCTCTCGACTTCCGGGTCCCCCGGCCGGCCCATCTCGATCATCAAGAGAACCAGATCCACTTCTTGTGACGCTGCCAGGGCAGAGTCCACCATGCTCTTATGGAGGGCTGTCTTGGTCTTGTGGACTCCCGGCGTATCCATAAAGACCATTTGATATCCTTCTCCATGATAGATTCCCAATATGCGATTGCGCGTGGTTTGGGGTTTGGGGGAGACAATGGCCACCTTCGCGCCCATTATGCGATTGAGCAACGTGGATTTCCCCACATTGGGGGAGCCTATGATAGCGATGAAGCCGGAGAGGAAACTCATATTGTCCTCACCCTGAACTCTCCCCGGGGGAGGGAATCATCTGCCACGATTTTAATGACCTTTGCCCCTGTCTCCCTTTTTATCCAGCCGATCCCCTGGTTTTCGTAGCCCCTGATGGATGGGATATCCCCCTGTGGGACCTTAATCTCAATCCCACCGGAGCTACCGGGCCGGGGGAGCACCGGCTTCAATCTCCTCAGATGCATACGTGAGCGGACAAGAAATCCAAAGGCGGGATGCCAGGGCCCGGCCATAATCTGGCCTTTCTTTAAGAGGGAGGGCGATGCCATAAGACCGATCCTGATGACGGGGATCCCTTCTGCCTCCAGCCGCATGCAACTCTCAGCACAGATCTCCACGGCCTCTTCAAGGCTTAATGGCTGATATATCCCCTGCCCGTACCATCGGGCAAGGGCCGTGTTGCGGAGCACAAGCGCCGGATAAAGCCTCACCATATCAGGCCGGAGCGCAAGGACCCGGTTAATAGTTAGCCTGAATGTCTCTTTTGAGTCCCCCGGAAGGCCAGGCATGAGCTGCATTCCTACCCGGAACCCATGGGACCTCAGGACCTTGATCGCTTCAGTCGTAGTTGCCACGGTATGTCCCCGCTTTGAAAGAATAAGCACCCTGTCTTCCATGGATTGAGCGCCCAGCTCCACAGTGTCCACCCCGTAATCCTTCATCATACCCAAGCGCGCTTCGTCAAGAGCGTCAGGCCGGGTGGAAACCCGGATGCCCTGAAAAAACCCTCTCTCCATAAAAGGGCTTACCCCTTCAAGGACCTCTTTCATAACCTCCACGGAAAGGCCGGTGAAGGTCCCACCGTAAAAGGCCACTTCCCGCACAGCTCGCTTATGGAAATACCTGGAGCGGATGGCCTGGTTCAGGATCTTTTCAATCTGTTCCCGGGTGATAGAAGGCATACTCTGAGAAGTGATACTCCTTTGGTCACAATAGACGCACTTATAGGGGCATCCCGCATGCGGAATAAAGATGGGCACGATGAAAGGCCTCATCCTCTTATCAGGCATTCGTAGGCCTCCTTTGCCGCCTGTTGCTCCGCCTCCTTTTTGCTCTTTCCCACTCCCTCTGCCAGGACTTCTCCCTCCAAAAGCAATGCAACCTTGAATGTCCTATCGTGGGCAGGGCCGGTTTCCGCCACCAGGCGATAGTGAGGCAGGGTCTTGTAGACCTGTTGGGTATACTCCTGAAGCAGGCTCTTGAAATCCTGGATCATCTCCTGGGTTCCCAGCCTGTCCAGCAGCGGATCAAAAAATTTCCGAGTGATTTCCATGCTTTTATCAAACCCGGCATCCAGATACAGGGCCCCTATCAGTGCCTCTACGGTATTTGCAAGTATAGACGGTTTTTCTCTCCCTCCACTCTGCTCCTCCCCCTTTCCCAGAAGCAGATAGGCCCCTAGGCCCAGGGCCTTGGCTACCTGATATAGCCCCGTCTCCCCAACAACCATGGCCCTGAATTTAGAAAGGACACCTTCCTCGGCATCTTCAAAACGCTCCATGAGCAAGTGGCCGATACAGAGATCCAGCACAGCATCGCCCAGGAATTCCAGGCGCTCATTGTCCTTCAGGTATGGTTCGCCTTGCTCGTTGACATATGAAGCATGCCGGAAGGCCTGAGCCAGCAATTCGGGATCCTTAAAATCATAGTCCAGCATTCTTTTAAGCTCATCAAATTTCTCTTCCATAGACCGGCAATCCTCTCAGATCAACAAAACCACTGTGCCTCTGCAACCCGGTTTCAGTTCTCTAAAGGGCAAAAGCGGTTTTGAAAGTATTGCGTATTTGAGTCTATAGGAGGTCCTTCTCATTTTCAAGGGATGAAAGCCCCGGGACATCATGAAGGGACACATAAAACGGTTGACTTATTGGAACTATTTTGTTAAAAGTTATCCTTTTTAAAAGCAAGGCGTACCCCTATGAAAAAGACTGTCATATTAAAGGCGGAGGACATCTCACAGCACATAGAAAAGATGGCCCGCCAGATCCTCCAGAATTATTCCTCTATGGAGGATGTGGTCTTGGTCGGCATCAGGACCGGCGGCGCCTATCTGGCAGCACGTCTACAGGAAAAGATCGGCACGTTAAAGCCGCCAAAACCCGCACTCGGTGTACTCGACATTACACTTTACCGGGATGACTGGACAAGAATAGGCCCCACGCCGGTTGTTGGAAAAACTGAACTGCCCTTTTCTGTGGACGATAAAACGATTATTTTGGTGGACGACGTTCTTTTTACTGGCAGAACCGTCAGGGCCGCCATGGATGCGCTTATTGACTACGGCAGGCCCCGGAAAATCGAATTGGCCATCCTGATTGATAGGGGCGACGGCGACAGGGAGCTGCCCATCAAGGCCAACTATGTGGGAATCGAGTGGAGTATTTCCCCTCATGAGATCATCAATGTCTATCTTCAAGAGGCAGGTTACGATGACCACGTAACCATTGAGGAGAAAAAGGCCGCCTGATAGTGGCAAAAAAGAAAAGATCCAAAAAGAAAAAAGCCCCCCGTTCGTACCTCCTTTCTCCACAGGAAGAGGCGCAGCTTGCATCCCTGCTGAAAGACCTTCATAATCTTACCCCTGAAAACCTGAAAGATCAGATCCCGACCCCAGGACTTGCCATGGCCCTGGTCGAGAAGCTCCCGCCAGAAGCAGATGAATCCATCGCGGTTCTTGTAGCTGTAAGGCAGGCCTTTGAGCAAAAAAACGTACAAAAGGCGGTGAAAAAAGCCATTTTCAGATTCAGACAGAAGGGGATCTCCCACCCTGACCTGGAACCTGAAAAGGGTGGGCCGATCAGTCTGAGAAAGAGAGAGTTGGACAAACCTTCAGCCTATCTTGGGCCTATAGACGGAACTGGAACCCGGGGGATCTTGATCATGCTCCAGCAGGTTCCGAGAGGAGTAGATGTGGGCATGGGCATTGTAAGCGACGAAGATGGCATAGTCCAATTCCTGTACGGCCGCTACAGTAAAAAGCGCTCGAAGGAAGTCAAAGAGGTATTTTTCTCAAACTTCCCCCGCCTGATAGAGACCTCCATTGCTCATGCCGCCGCCGTCCTGGAAAAGGCCTATGGCATCAACCCTGAATTGAATGAATATTCCAGAGACTATCTCGAGCTCAGGCCATGGATTCAGGGAAATGTAGCCCCGCTGGAAAGACCGCCCATATATGAGCTGATCTCTCCTCAAGACTTGCCCTCTCATGCCATCACCGCTTCTCAGATCGAACGCCTCCTTGACCATGAGTTGATGAAATCGTGGATCGTCTTTGATAAGGAAAAGATGACGCCCCTGGCCGAGGAAATCAGGAAGGTGGAAGAGAGTCCAATTCTGGTCTCCGAGACACAACGGGTGGAGCGGATCGACGAGATCACAAGAAAGGCGATCGGGGAGATCTTTCCCCCCGAAAAACGATCACAACTCAAGGAGAGACTTGAAGAGATGGCCTATTTCTTTTTTGAATCGGAAGAGAGGGAACTTGCAAGGCTTTCCCTTGTTGCAGCTTCGACCATAGAGGAAAAAGACTCCATGCTTCAGGTTGATCCATTTTTGGAGGCCATCGTGAAAAGGAGTCTTGACTATTATGAAGCAATGGAAGAGGCAGGTTCCGCGTCAGAAGCAAATGGCTCCGATACTTCCACCCCCATCATCACACCCTAATCTAACAGCCGCCCCTGAAGCCATTGCGCCTCACATTCCTCAAGATGTGGGCAATAAAAGCCTAATACCGACCACCCATGTACCCGCCTCCACCGCCCCTGCGGGTATTGGGCCGTGGCCGGGCCTTGTTCACTTTCACGGGCCTCCCTCTCAACATGGCGCCGTTCAGCTGCGCAATAGCAGACTCAGCCTCGCCATCTACAGGCATCTCAACAAATCCGAAACCCCTTGACCTGCCCGAGTACTGATCTCTTATGACCCTGGCGGAATCGACCTGCCCAAAAGCCTCAAAGGCCTCTCGCAATTCATTGTCCGTCAATTCGTAAGACAGATTCCCAACGTAGATGTTCATCTTTGTCTCCTTTTAGGGATAGTAAAGTCCCCGGTCCCGGCTTCATCAAACAACAAAGGGACCAAGGAAGCTATGAGATCACTTCCACCAGCTCGATTTCGAAAATCAGGGTGTATCCTGCCAGGGGGTGATTTGCATCGAGGGTCACCGTGTCTCCTGCAATATCCGTAATGGTGACATTTACGAAATTTCCGTCTTGCTGCTTGATCTGCAGGTGCTGACCAACCGCAGGGTTGATGTGTGGCGGAAAATCCTCTTTTTTTACATCTACCACAAGCTGTTCGATCCGTGGCCCATAGGCTTCTTCCGGCGGGATTGTGATGGTTTTTGACGCCCCCACTTCCATCCCAACTACCCCATCCTCAAAACCCTGGATGACTTCACCCTCGCCAATGACAAATTCTATGGGTTCCCTTTTTCTCGAACTGTCAAAGACCCTGCCGTCTTCGAGTTTTCCTGTATAATGTACCTTGACCCTATCTCCTATTTTTGGACCCGACATATAAACCTCCTATCTTCCAGGAATTATAGGTTGATAAAAACGGCTTTCACCGAAAGGACATACAAATTTGCAAAAGACAATCATCAATCAGGGTTAGGGATGTTTCTAAAGGTCCCTTACCCCAGCCTGTTTTCAAATATCTAGACTTTACGGATATGGCGTATATTCTCAACGCCCGCAGTTTCAGGGAACTTCGGGGAATATTCGAGGATGCACCTAAGGAAAGAGAACTTTCCGCTGTGCTGAAAAGGCATGGCAGCCGGTATGATTCTGGCAGGTTGGGAGCCGTGGAGAGCTTGAGCAGAAAGGATCATGGCCCGCCCCGGTGCGCGTGGCTTGGATATTTGGAACACAGGCGGCCCGTTTTAAGCCTGAAGCAAAAGGGAAAGCGTCGTCCTGGGGACGCACCAAAATATGAATACACTATATTTCCAAAGAACGTAGCAGCGGAGTGAAACTTGATTTATTATTAACAGTTATAGAGATTTAGTTCAAGCCTTTATTTTTTGCTGGATCAACACAACAAATAGGAGAAGGAGGAATTTTTTGAGGCGCCTCCAGGGAAGGCATGGAACGCAAAGAGGCCATTTATAGGTTTTACTCCGACCCGGAATCTGTATAATAGACCCGTCGCACCCCTTTCCTTTTTGGAGAAAAAATTGCAGGAGGAGACCATGTCTACAACAATCCCTGTAAAAACTCGCTCGCGGATCGAGATGGTCGACATTACCTCATCGGTCCAGCAAGAAGTGGCCAATTCAGGCATCCAGGGGGGCATCTGCGTGGTCTATGTTCCACACACCACAGCAGGCATTACCATAAACGAAGGGGCCGACCCTGCAGTATGTCAGGATATCCTTAACAAGCTCAATGAGCTGGTACCCGCCGGTAGAGGGTACCTTCACATGGAGGGCAACGCCGACAGCCATATCAAGGCCTCATTGATGGGGAGTTCCGTCACCCTAATTGTGGAGAACTCAAAACTCCTCCTGGGTACCTGGCAGAAGATCTTCTTTTGCGAGTTCGACGGCCCAAGAAGCCGCAGGGTGTATGTGAAGGTCGCCTGAGGGCCAAGGCACATCCAAGGCCCCAGCCTTTGTCTTTCATACCAGCCGGACCCGGCGGGGATTCAGTCCCTTTTCAGCCAGCCATTCCTGAATTGCTTGAAAAACCAAACGATAGTATCTCTCATTGCCTCCAAGGCCTCGTCTGGCAAAGTAGTAGTTGATCTCCAGGAACAGCGGCTCAGGGTCTTCCGCTCCAAAGGGGAATACAAAGTCCACTGCTGCCAGATTCACTCCGGTCTTCTTCGATAACTCTATTGCCTGCCTTTTCCCCTTCTCCTGGAGATCCGGTCGCCAGTGGTGATCAATTATTGCCCCTTTGCTTATGCTGGTAATAACCTGTCCCGCCAACGCCGGCCGTTTCCAGTAAGTGATAATCCTCTTCCCGATAATGACCGCTCGAAGAACATTGCCGTTTGAAGGGACATAGGCCTGAGTGATGAAGCCTGATTGTCCCGTGCCCTGTTTATGCGCCAGCTGTTCAAGCGCATTAATTAACGAATCCCTGTCCTCAACCAAGTACACGCCCTCAGCCTCATGGCCCCTGTCCGCTTTGATCATAAAAGGCAGCTCGTGGGGGAGGCGCTCAAAGCGGTCGCATGCATTGGTTAGCTCTTCCAGGGTCAGCCACCTCCGGGTTTCCGGATAGGGCAGTCCGAGACTCCTGAAAAGCAGGCTCTGTCCCATTTTTCCCGGATACTTAAAACGCAGGCGGTAATCAGGGAAAAGGAGGGCTCCCGAGCTAAGGCATGCCTCGTGGAGCTGCTCAACCGGTCTACCCTGGGGGAGTATTACTGCCTTCGCCTTTCCAATAAGCCTGAGCTCTTCTTCAGCGGGGAGCCTGTTTCCCAGGATGATTTGCTCATCCGCCTCAAAACAGGGATGAAATGAAAGAATCATGGCTCAACGATTCAATGGGTTTGACTTTGGGCTGTTTGCCGACTATAGTTTTTTACATATTCTTTACACACACAGAGGAGCAAAAACAATGCCGATCTTTGAATTCAGATGTCTTAAATGCGGGCATATCTTCGAAAAATTATTTATCAATTCTGACGAAAAGACTGAAATTGCATGCCCTGAATGTGAATCGGACTCCTTTGAGCGAGTGGTCAGCCGGACCAGTTATGTGATGGGGGGCGGACCCGGATGGAACAAGCCCAAAGTCACAACAAAATCTTGTTCTCCTGGGAGCCAATGCGGAACGCTTGAACTTCCCGGGCCTTCAAAATAAAGGCCCTCAGCGCTGCTGTTTCAAACCTCCCTTTGCCGGCTTTTGTGCAGATTTTGCCCGGAGGACCCTTTCGGGCTGACGGAATTCTTATCTACGGGTGGATCTCTCTAAGACCCCTGTATGGCTTGAGGGATTGATTGATCGGGGCTTTTGCCATGCCAAAGGAGGAAGAATCGCGTTTTCCACTGGAACTCTCGGAAGAGGATCAGGCGCGGATCAGAGAAATCTTTTTCGAGACCGTGGTGCCGAAGCTTAAAAGGCTGGATGCAAGAGTAGGGACTATCAGTTGCGAGTTTGCAGGAACTCAGTACCGCAACTGGATGATTCGGTTCAATTCGACGGGCTCTGGTTTTGACATTGTGGATTTCGAGTATGACGAAGAAGGAGAAGGTCTCCCTCTTGACTTGTGAAGGAATACGGGCGTGAGAGATGGTTGGCGGTTTTCAAGGAAGAGATATAACCGAAAGAGCCCACTGCCCCTTTTGCGGGCTCCAGGTGGATCAGCCTAAAGAGCTGCAGACCCGGATGCCCCATGAAATGCCGGTGGGCAGGTGCGAATGCGGGGCTGTTTATGCCTATGACGCCACCGGGCATAACCTGGGAATGGCCATGATTGAGGCCCTTGTCTTTGGGTGCAAGGGTGATTGGGACCTGGCCTGGAGTCTGCTGCCGGAGGAGGATTACCTTGAAAGACAGGTGGATCATTATGATCTCGAAACTCACCTGGTGATTCCCAGGGGCGTATATGAGGGCCGCCGCGTAGCAGGCACACTGTATTTCATCCGGCTTCACAGGGACATCCGCGAGGTAACCGACGAAGGAGCAAAGCGCTGGTTAGAGCAAGCCACGCCTGTTTCAAAAGGATCCGCCGTGAGGGCAGGTGGTAAAAAGGCGTTTACCAAGAGACAGGTGGAGGCTCTCGTGAGAGATTACAAGGTTGCGGCCCTTACCCGCATGGCCGGCCATGACAAAAGAATCATTCGGGACCTCCAGCGTCTGATCTATTCCGTAGACAAACAGCTTCGATGGCGTGCCACCGATCTCCTCGGAAAGACATCTGCGGTCATCGCCGAAGCTGATCCTGGTGCAATTTCAAAGCTCCTCCAGCGATTGTTCACGGCCGTGGCAGACACGGCGGCTTCAAGCTGGGGATGTCTGGATGCAATTGGAGAAATCATCGGTAACAGCCCCGAACAATTTGCAGGATATGCCCCCCAACTGTATCAATTCGCAAGCGATCGGGAGCTTCTCCCCGAGGTACTCCGGGCACTCGGCAGAATAGGCGAGTCCAAACCGGAACTCATCCGGAACAAGGCCTTCTACTTCATCCCGTTACTCAGCGATGCCAACGCGGAGATAAGAGGATATGCTGCCATACTTCTTGGAAATCTGAGAGCTCATGAAGCAAGAGAGGACCTGGAACGATTAATAGAAGACTCGGAAAGGATCGAGGTCTATATACATGGAAGCGTGAAGTCACAGAGTATCGGGCAACTCGCATCTAATGCCTTAGAAAAACTATGATTGTTCAATACCTCTTCAGCGGACCGAAAGGCGACATACCTATCGGCCCAGAGCTCTTGGGATCACCCTTCAGGATCACACCAGAGAGACCTCATCCTTTTCTCACATTAAGAGACTACTTCAAGGCCATAGAGGACTTTCTCATAGAGGTCCAAGGTGCATCGTTCATAGCCCTTATTGAAGAACTCTCTGGCAGGGCAACCCGTCCCGGCTCAATCACCCGCCTCCTGATCCGCAGCGAGAAGCACGGAGCCCTTTACCACCTGGCAAGTATCGAAATCGTCACAAGGGGAGGGCATCGCAACAAATTTGCCATCAGCACAGCCGCCTCTAACGAGGCCAAAACATGGCTGAACCGCGAATATGGCCTCCTTAAGGCCCTGGAGGGAAAATCTTTGGTCCCCTATCTGCCCAAGGTATTTTTTAAAGGGGAGGTGCGGTGCAAGCGGTCTCCAGCAACAGAAACCCTTTCCATGTTCCTGTCCGAGTGGTTCCAGGATTATCATGAATGGCACCTATCCGTGGACAAAAATGAAAATCAACAGAAAATTCGGATCTGGGATCAAAAACAGGGTTACCGATTTGCCTCAATAGAGGAGGCCTTCGAGATATATAAGCAGGCCTCAATGATATTGACTCTGTATTATGACACGCACCATTTTCTTCAAATCTATCCCTGGCATCACGCAGCAGGGGACTTTGTGGTCAACACAGGAGGGGAAAAGATCCGGGTACGGCTCACAACGGCCAGAAAATATGAGCCGATAATCAGTTTTCCCGAAGAACAAAATATCAATGCCATAATAGCCATTGTCTATTTTTTCCTAAACCTGAGCATCATGATGCGCCTTGACAGGCTGGATGGCATTGGAGAGCCCGCATGGGCCGGGCATTCCTCTCTGAGGGCCGTTATCAAAGGATTCTTTCAGGCCCTCCAGATCTTGGATGCACAGGGGAGATATCACCTCGGGCAAGTCGCCTATCTTCTGTCGGTCCTGAAGGCCTTTGCCCCCGGGGAGATTTTAAGGCTTTTCGAGCCCCTCCTACCCCTATATCGCAAAGGCCATCCGGGCGACCTGTCGCTCGTGAGGGCCAACCTGAAAGACCATGCCGAACAGCTTTATCAGGTCATCCAAAATTTTCATTTATGAGATGATCAAAAGAGGTGCTGATGACACTGGAAACGGAGACTAAGAGAGAAGCCTTATCAGGATTACCCCTTTCTGCGCTCTCGAGGAGTTCCTTTGACAGGTGAAAGAGGTCTTTATAAACCCCGTCAAGGTCAAACGCGGGGTAAGATTTCCCCCGCTCAAAACCCGCTTTTCCACACACATGCGCCTTTCCTTGGATCTTTGTGGGAATCCCATAGACACGGCAGGTGATGGGCCTATGGAGGTAAAGGATACACTCCTGGTTCTCATCGAGAAGCGGACAACGGATCCTCTCGGTCGCCATGATATGGGACTGCATCCGGGGATCGTCTTCATACTTGCGAAGCCTTATTTCCAGCCTCTTTAGCGCCCGCTCCATATCGTTGCACCGCAGGAGTGCCTCTCGGATTTTCTCCCTTTCCAGGTGGTCAAAATGCTGTTTGAGATATGCCGCTTCGATAACAAACAGACCAAACACGGCGTGGCAGCAATCCGAACAATGGAGTTCGCACCTGATACAGTCGGCGTAGTCCTTTTTCATCTCTTCAAACGCCGTATCCGCCTTGTCGGCCAGGAACTCATAGTCTCTAAAAAGTTGGACGGGAGTCATTGCGGCACCTCATAGTATGCACCAAAAAAATGCTGCCCGGAAAACCAGGCAGCACTGTCAAAGGTCTAAAATCGGGGATCGGGTCATCCTCTTTTCAGAAGGTCTTGCTGCGAGGTTCCTTGCCCGCAAGCGGGTTATAGAGTTTGGTGATGGCGAATTTCATAACGTCAAGGCTTTTCGTCTGGAGTATAATATCCATTAGGGTAATCTGTGCTTCCTCAGGGAGCACACACGCATTCGACTCATCGAACTCCAAGCCGGGAAATGCCTTTTGAAGTTTCTTTTGATCCTTCCTGCTCATAGATATCTGGACAGCCTTTTTCCCCTCGATCTCCTGTATATGGTCACCTAAACCCAATTCCTCGATCTTCTTCTGCTGCTCTTCATCCAAATAGAGATTAATACAATAGTCCGGCATAAAATCACCTCCTCAACTAAGGTAGTACTCCAACGTCATCTTATCGATATTAACCTGCGGCCCTTTTTATTATGAGTATTTATTGTTTGTCAAGATTTTTGCCCTCTCGAATCCCAATAGGGATCAAAGGAGTACATTATGTCCCTTGTTGCTCTTTTTTTCGGTAAGGGTCCAAAATCTTCAAAAAATCCGGGTGGACCTCAAATCCTAATGAAATGGCCTTGTCCAAATGTTCAACGGCCTTCTCATAATTCCCTTTCATATAATAGGCAAACGCAAGATTATTCTGTCCCAGGCCGAAATCGGGGGCCATCTCCACCAACTTTTCCCCTGTTTCAATGGCCTTGTCCACATCCTCCTTCTGAAGGTATGCATTGACCAGATTGCTCCAGGCCTGGACAATTTCCGGATTCAACTCAATGGCCTTTTTCAGCACACGGATCGCTTCTTCTGTTCTGGTCATCTGAAGGTAGGCAAACCCCATGTTGGCATACCCGCGGGCATATCTGGGCTCGATCTCCACAGCTTTCTGATTGGCTTCAACAACTTTTTCAAGATTCCCTTGTTTAAAATAGATATAGCCGAGGTTGACCCATCCCTCAAACATACGGCCGCTATTGGCGATGGCCTCTTGAAAAGCCTCTATGGCCTCATCAAATTTTCCTAACTCCATATAGGAAACGCCCATATTATAATAAGAATTGGCGCATTCCGGGTTCTCCGAAAGAATTCTTTTCTGCTCCGCAATAAATTCTTCTGAGTCTTGTGGCGTTTTCATTACATCCCTCTACACCATGAAAAAGAGGTCGCAACCCTCCGTACGGATAGCGACCTCTAACGTTACCTCGAAAAAGTAGAAACAATGCTCAGACCTAATGATCCTCGGTCTGACCCCGTCCCTTCAGGCCGTACATTGAAGTACTCCCGGTGGAGAAAAAGATGAGCTTTTCTTCATTTATAAGCTCTGTAGCAGCCTTCTTAACGGCCCTTGCTTTAGCATCTGGGATGACCTTCCTCACGGCCTTTTCCATGTCGCTAAAATAAAACTTGGTCTTCTTGCTATTCTCGGCAAAGTCGAGGATAGCCTTTTTTATGTCTTCCATTGCAATACTCCTTATGGTTTAGGGAATTGGGCAATTAGTCGATGCCTCCCGCGGCCTTCGAGACCTCCCATGCCGCATCCGTATATTTGAACTGCGTGGAGGTCCTGTATGTATCATAAGCCAATCGATAATCATCGATGAGGTGTTCGCTGAAGGGAAGCCCGCATTTCTCAAAGAACTTCTCCCAGCCGATCCTCTCGGCCCAGTCTCCGATCCTCTCATATTTCTTGGCATCCGCGGCATAGGCTTCAACGATCTTTTTCACCGCATCGCAGACCTCGGGAAAGCGAGGGAAGTTATTGGGCAGAGCAGGTACCACCACCTTGGAAAATTTAGGCGGATGGATACGGTTGGAGACCTTTCCGCCGGCCATGATCGTCACACAATCGCCTTCCTTGTCGGAAAGCGGAACAGCCATACACATGGTATAGCAATTGCCGCAGAACATGCAGCGTTCCTCTTTGATCTTGACCGTCTTTTTGCCATCTTCTGTCTTGCTCGGAGAGATGGCTCCGGTAGGGCAAGCCGCAATAACAAGAGGAATCTCGCACACGGCATCCAGAACTTCATGGTCAACAACGGGTGGTTTCCTGTGATAACCCAGCAAGGCGATATCTGAGCAGTGGACAGCCCCGCACATGTTCAGACAGCAGGCCATGGAGATCCTCACCTGAGCGGGCAGCGTCATGCCCTGGAAATAGTCGAAAAGGTCGTCCAGGACCGCCTTGACCATGGAAGAGGCGTCCGTTGCAGGCGTATGACAGTGCAGATACCCCTGGGTATGAACGATATTGGTGACCCCGGCGCCGGTTCCCCCGATGGGAAACTTGTAACTTCCGGACACATGCTTCCGGCTCATGAGGTCCTTTTTAAGCGCCTCCATCTTGTCTTTGCTGTCCACCATGAATTCAATGTTGTTGCGGGTCGTGAAACGCACGTAGCCGTCGCAGTGTTTGTCCGCAATCTCGCAGATCTCCCTGACATGTTCCACCGTCATAAACCGGCATCCGCCACAACGAATCGTAAAGACCTCGTCCCCGGTCTCTGAAACATGAACCAGGATACCGGGTTCAAGAATCTCATGGTATTTCCATTTCCCGTAATTTTTCTGGATGATGGGGGGAAAGTACTGCCAGAAGTGCCTCGGCCCAAGGTCCGTGAGCCTGTTTTCCATGGGTTTGTCCGGGTTGTATAGTCCCAATCTTTCGGTAGATAGTGCCATGATTTCTTACCTCCTATTCTACTATCTGACGTGTCTCTTGCGATAGTCTTCGATCGTCCGTTTCCATCCACCGGGCACATCTTCCTCTTTCCAGAAGATGTAGGGGTTGCTCCGCGGTTCCTTGACCATCTGGGGCATGGGCGGCAGCCCGATGACCTCCAGGAACTTCGGGACACCCCAACGCTGGATGAGCTCGCCGAGGCGCTCGCGGTTCTTGCCCTCTTCCATCCACCAATCCCAGACCTTTTCTATGAGTTCTTTAACATTGTCATAGGGATGTTCTACCTTCATGAAAGGAACGGTCAAGAGGGACATCTGAGCGCCTTCCAATATCGGCGCCTTGGCTCCAAAAAGTATTGAGACACCCGTATCTACTCCAGGCCTCAAGGCCCTGGGCATGACATTGATGCAGTGCATGCACCTCGTGCATTCCTTGTTGTCAATCATGAGCTTGCCGTCTTCCATCCACATGCACTGGGTGGGGCAGAGATTGATGACTTCCTTCTCGATATCAAACTTGCCCCAGTCTTTTCCGGCATGGGCGCCAGCATTGGGCTGGATCTCACCATTGATATAGGCCTGGACGGCCTCCTGATCGATGCGGATTTCATCTCTCCATGTCCCGATAAAAGACATGTCGGCCCGCGCAATGGAGGCCACGCAGCAATTGGGACAGCCATCAAATTTAAACTTGAACTTGTAGGGAAAAGCAGGACGGTGCAATTCATCCTGATAATAATGGGTCAACTCATAGCACATGTCCTGAGTATCGAAGCAGGCCCATTCGCATCGAGCCCTGCCGATGCAGCAGGAAGGTGTCCGCAGGTTTGAGCCGGACCCCCCCAGGTCCTGCTGGAGCACATGGCCAAGCTCGTAGAATATGGGCTCCAGTTGTTCTGTGAAGGTGCCCAGAAAGATAATATCGCCGGTGGAACCATGCATGTTCATAAGGCCGCTTCCCCGGTATTCCCAGAGGTCACAGATGCACCGCAGGTAGTCGGTGCTGTAAAACTTACTGGCAGGCTGATTAACACGCAGGGTGTGAAAATGGGCAATGGAAGGGAATTTTTCCTGAAGGTCCGAGTATCGGCCGATCACGCCGCCACCATAACCGAACACGCCAACGATGCCGCCATGTTTCCAGTGGGTTTCCCCATCATCAAACGAAACCTGAAGCTGGCCGAGCAGGTCTTCTACCACATCTCTTTCAATCAGCATTCTATCTTCGGCCAGTTTCCGCCGGTGCAAAGCCTCTCTCTTGGCATCAGCCACAAAGCTGGGCCAGGGGCCCTTTTCCAGTTCCTCCACATCAGGAATATCATGCTTTATTTTGAAATCTTTGAGCTCTTCTTCCGTGTAATTATTCAATTCCTCGTCAGTGTAGATTCGGAGCTCGTCGTACTTCAGTTCCTTTTGCGGTTCTCTCGGTTCAAAAGCCATTATCAATGCCTCCTTTTTTCAAGTAAAAGGTTGTATCCTCTTTTTGATAATAAGGTTATTTCCTCATCATAATAAAGGGGCAACCCCAAAAACCGTGCTTTTCTATCTTCACCTCCTCCCCGATAAAATTCTAAACTCTGTGATCCATAGCGGAAAAGACATTGCCCAGATTTCTATATATTTTCACCTTGAGGTGTAACTGCCCGCCAACATTAGAATTTACTTGCGTTTCAAACAGTTAGACAAAAGTTTATAATCAGAATAGAGCTGAGATGTCAATAAAAAAATATATAATCCTGATTGGTATTTATCCGAGGATTCCATATTTCATTGACAATCGGGAGAAGGGGATTTATAGCGCTCACTATAAGGGGCCCTTCCCCTCCATCCTTGACTCCCTGCCAATCAGGGGAACGAAAGGGGGACAGAGAGCGGACTGTGCGCAGAGCCCCAGGTAACAAGGAGGCTCACAAAGAGGCTGATGCTCATGAAAAAAACCTTGCCCCGTGTAATTGTAGCCGCTCTCAGGGGAGGGTCGGGCAAGACGATCCTTTCCCTGGGCCTTACTGCGGCCTGGCGGGAAAAAGGGCGCAGGGTGGCGCCTTTCAAAAAGGGGCCGGACTTTATTGACGCCGGTTGGCTCACCCACGCTGCCGGCAGGCCCTGCCACAACCTCGACCCCTTCATGATGACAGACGCACAGATCAGAAACTCTTTCTTTTCCAACTCAAGCGACGCGGATATCTCTCTGATCGAGGGGAACCGTGGGCTCTTTGACGGGATGGATCTCAGCGGTTGTTGCAGCACCGCGGAATTAGGGAAGTTGCTTAAAACGCCCCTCGTCCTCATTGTGGACGTGACCATGGCCACCCGTACCATCGCCGCCCTCGTCATGGGATGCCAAAAATTTGATCCGGAGCTCAGCATTGACGCTGTCATCCTGAACCGGGTCGCAGGGCCCCGGCAGCAATCTCTTGTAAGAAACTCCATCGAGCGATATTGCGGCTTACCGGTCATAGGATCCATTCCCAAACTGAAAGGCGACATCTTCCCTGAAAGGCACATGGGGCTTGTCCCCTACCAGGAAAGGGCCCATGCCAAAAAGGCCATTTCATGGGCCAGGAAAGCGGTTGAGGACAACCTTGACCTGGAGGCTGTCTGGGATCTGGCCGGGGCCGCGGAACCGCTCTGCGGAGAGGGACATGGAGATCAATCCATGCCCCCTTCTTTTTCGGGCCGGGCAAGACCCTCCATAGGCTATGTGAGAGATAGCGCCTTTTGGTTCTACTACCCGGAAAACCTTGATCACCTCAGGAGCCTGGGCGCAAAGCTTGTGGAGGTGAACGCCATGGAGGATAAACGGATTCAGGATGTGGACGCCCTTTATATCGGCGGGGGGTTTCCCGAAACCCAGGCCGAGGCACTGGCCAATAACAGGAGCTTCAGGGAATCGCTGAGAAGAGAGATAGAGGCCGGGCTGCCCGTATATGCGGAATGCGGCGGTCTCATGTTCCTGGGAGAAAACCTGATCGTAGGAGAAAAAACCTACCCGATGGTAGGGGTCCTGCCCGTTGATTTTTTGCTGGAAAGCAAACCCCAAGGGCACGGATACACTATGCTGGACGTGATAAAAGAAAACCCCTATTATCCGGTGGGAAAGACGCTAAAGGGCCACGAATTTCATTACTCTCGACCCCTCCCGACCGGGACTGAAAAAATCAATGCGGTTTTCGGGGTGAAACGAGGACATGGTTTTGACGGAACGAGCGATGGTCTGTGCAAAAAAAATCTCCTCGCCACCTACACACATATCCATGCAGCAGGAAATTTCCTCTGGGGAGAAGCTCTGGTAAAGGCCGCTCGTCGTTTCAAGGATCAGCGAGAAAAAATTTTTGATGTATCAAAAAACAGGGATTGACAATATGGGAAATATAAGCTATACGTATTAAATTCGGTAAGCTAAGCCATTAATTTAATTGGGATATTAAAAAAAGGAGGTCATAGGATATGCCGACAGTAGAATTTGAAGGACACACCTTCAATGTGGACGAAGACGGTTTCATCGACGATTTCAACAACTGGAATGAGTCTTGGGTCCGTCACGTGAAGCAGACCGAGGGAATAGAGGAACTCACAGACGAGCACTGGAAGGTCATCAATGTCCTTCAGGACTATTACAAGAAAAATGGCATTGCGCCCATGGTGCGGATCCTTTCCAAGGTAACCGGATTCAAACTGAAATATATCTACGAGCTGTTCCCATCTGGACCGGGTAAAGGCGCCTGTAAAATGGCAGGCCTTCCCAAGCCTACGGGCTGCGTGTAATCGTTACTGATCCATTCAACTACTGACTTTCCCTCCTGATTAAACTCAGGGCACAAGGGGTAACATGCTTACCCTTTTGTGCCCTTTTCGTTTTCCCCCTGCCCACCACCGGCCCCGGGAGGGCGGAGGGTGGTTAACGCCCCATAAAGTTCCGGCCTCCTGCCCGGAATAAAATATTTCATCCTGTGGCTGCGAACCCTTGCTATCTCCTCCTGGTCGAGCTCTACCAGGAGCATTTCCTCCCTTTGTCCCTCGTATTTGGCAATAACTTTACCCGAGGGATTGAGCGCCACCGCAACTCCCGGGAAAGCAAACCCATGTCGGCTCCGCCCTACCTGATTGCAGGCCACTACAAAGAGCCCATTGTCAAATGCCCTGCCCGGAAGATGTCGCAGCCAGCTCCTCAGCTTTGCGGCCGGGCTGCCCCTTGGCGAGGCATGGGGCATGAAAAGGATATCCGCCCCATCAAGCGCCATTACCGTGCTGATCTCCGGAAAGTGGGCCTCATAACAGAGCTGTATTCCAAAGGTAAGTCCCCTATACGCAAAGACCCTGATCTCCTTTCCGGCTCGATATCGGCGCTTTTCCTTGGGCGAGAGGTGAGTCTTGCGGTAGACGCCTAACAGGCCGTCAGGCCCCGCTACCACGTGGCTGATATAAGGCCTCCCCTTCTCTTCTGATTTCTCTATCAGGCCCGCCATAATCACCAAGGCTTGTTTGCCCGCCATGGCCCCTATCTTTTCAATAACTGCATCCGGCTGCAGCCCGCTATAGACTGCCAAAGGATCGTCAAGGACATAGCCTGTGGTTGAAAGTTCAGGGAAACAAACAAGGTCCGCGCCCCAGGCAGAAGCCCGGGAGACAAACGATTCTGTGCGCTCCAGATTCCTCTGGATCTCCCCGGCCTCGCAATGCATACAGATGGCAGCTATCTTAAGTGTTTCCATATGTGCTGCAGCTATGATTACCGCCCATAAGAAGGGCGTTTTTTCGCAATGAGAATGTATCTATCGTGGTTAAGCGGCTCTCCATCGTTCGCCGTATCGAATTGCCTCCCGGGGAACTTATTTTTTCCGCTATGGACCACCTCATATCCGGCGCGCTCCAGGGCCACTTGGGCGGGAATGTGGTCATTGAGCCAAAAGCTTGTCAAAATGACCCCCCCTCCCCCTTCCAACAGCTTTGCGGTTTCCTTGAATATGTCGCGCCATATTTTAGGTCCTTCAGGAGATGTGGAAAGGTTAGGATGTTCGAATATCGCTAAATGAAAGACACCGCTAAGGAAATGACTGAGGCGCCTGGCATCGCATACCACGAACTTCACCAAGCCATCCAGGGCCTCCCTTGCCTTTTCAAAGGCCCTTTCCTCCACATCGACGCCTACATAATCAGGAAAACCCAAGTCCTTCGTGCCAAGGTAAGTGGCCACCGCAAGGTAGTTCCACTTGACGCTGTTTCCGCAACCGATATTAAGTATCCCGGGATTCGAGGGCAAGGAGATGCCGCACCGGGGTAAGTACTCAGCCAGTATCTTGATCCATCTTACATCAGGAGTATCCCTGTTATCCTGCGCTGTGACCTCAATAATATGTTTTCCCTCGTCTCCCATTGCTTGTTTGTCTCTCTCCCGTGGCTGCCTCCAACGGGAATCGGCAGTACGATATCACCTCTGCCATGGCGAGGCCCCTTCAAGCGGCCTGGACATAACCGGCCACAAGGTCCCCCACCTCTCGTGTGCCATGGCCCATGCGCCCGGCCTCCAGGGACTTGAGATCATCCATTACCACCTTCTTTATAGCGCTGAGCAAAATGGAGGCCGCCTCTTTTTCGCCTAAGTGTTCAAGCATCATCTGCGCTGAGCCGATGGCGGCCAAGGGATTGATACAGTCCTTTCCTTCGTACTTTGGAGCGGAGCCTCCGATGGGCTCAAACATGGCAGTGCCCCCGGGATTGATATTTGCGCCCGCCGCAATCCCCAAGCCTCCTTGGATTATGGCCCCGATATCGGTTATGATATCACCGAACATGTTGTTGGTCACGATCACGTCGAATCGCTCGGGATTCTTTATCATCCACATACACAGTGCATCTACATGCTGGTAATCGGTCTTGATATCGGGATATTCTCGGGAAATTTCCTGAAAAACCCTAAACCACAGATCCGACTCATAGAGAAGCACGTTGGTCTTGGCGCAAAGGGTGAGGTGCTTTTTTCGGTTTCTGTTCCTGCAATAAGAGAAGGCGTATCGGATACAACGCTCTACCCCTTTTCTGGTGTTCACAGATTCCTGCAGGGCAACCTCTTCAGGCGTCCCTTTCTTGAAAAACCCGCCCACCCCCGCGTAAGCGCCTTCAGTGTTTTCCCGTATCACCACGAAGTCGATATCCCCCGGCCCTTTGTCTCTAAGAGGGGTCCGTGCGCCGGGGTAAAGCACCACAGGCCTCAGGTTGACATAGAGGTCAAGCCGGAAACGCAGCTTTAATAGGATGCCGGTTTCAAGGACGCCTGGTTCGACATCCGGATGGCCTATGGCGCCAAGGAGGATGGCGTCTTTTCTGCGCAGCTGGTCTATGACCCTGTCTGGCAGCAATGTCCCATCTTCCAGGTACTGTGCTCCTCCAACCCCGAACTCCTCAAAATCGAATTTAATCGCGCACCTGCGTGAAACCGCATAGAGGACTTTAAGGGCTTCGGCAATAACCTCCGGACCGGTCCCATCTCCGGGGATAACGCCTATATGATAATTGGCAGGCATTTTACTGGGGCCCTCTTATTGGGTCTGATACCGTCGGCTCTTCGATCTAATGAAATCCCCTGTGCCTGATATGGGCGACCAGTCCCCCTTGTCGCACCATTTCCATCATGAACCCGGGAATGGGACGTGCCTTAAGCTCCCTCTGTTTATCAACAAGCCTCATCACCCCTGAACTCAGGTCCACTGAAAGAAGGTCGCCTTCTGAAAACACTTCTGCAGCATCTTCCGATTCCAGGAGCGGAAGGCCGATGTTGAAGGCATTGCGGTAAAATATTCGTGCGAAGCTGTGGGCAATGATGAGGCGGATCCCTGCCGCCTTGAGTGCCAGGGGCGCATGCTCCCTTGAAGAGCCGCACCCAAAGTTGCGGCCCGCTACGATTATATCACCCTGGGCCGCTTTTCGGGCAAAATCGGGCCTCAGGTCCGCAAAACAATGTCGCGCCAGTATATTGCTCTCGCTCGTGTTTAGGAACCTGGCGGGGATAATGAGGTCGGTATCTACGTGATCCCCGAATTTCCATACCCTGCCCTCTATCTTCATGGCAAAAGAGTCTCGCTTTCTGCGCAAATCCGCCCTTTATCACGTCCTTTCCTATCAGGAAACAGATGATGGTTCAAGGACCGACTTTCAAATTACCTCATCCCGACCACTGTTCCACGGCAGCGGTGACATCACAAAAAACTTGACACCCGGGATGGCGTGGGTCATTAAGTGGACCATAACACTAACAGGAGATGAAAGGGGGGAAGGGTTATGAAAAGACTGTTATTGCTCGTTGTCTGTTCGATGGCTTGCGCTGGATTGCTGCTCAGCGCACCAGCTGCCCACGCCGCCAGACCCATAAAGGTAGGGATCATCGACTGCTACAGTGGTCCGCCGGCCGTTTACGGCAAGGATGCCCTCAATGGCTTCAAGCTTGCCCTCAAAGACATAAACAAAAAGGGCGTGCTGGGCAGGAAGATCCAGTTCACAACCCGAGATACTAAATTCAAGGTGGATATCGCCCTAAACATGGCCAAAGAGCTGGTTATGAGGGAGGATGTGGATGTGCTCGTGGGAACCATAAACAGTGGCGCTGCCCTGGCGGTTTCAGCCGCTGTTGCCAAAAAGGAAAAGGTCCCTTTAATCGTCTGGATCTCCAAGAGTGAGAGAATCACGGGAGAAAAGGGGCATCGCTACGTTTTTTCCTGTGGTGAGAATACGGCCATGGCGGGTAAGGCCGGCGGAGTTGCTTTGTCAAAGAAACCCTATGTCAAGTACTGGATTGCCGGGGACGACTATGAGTACGGCCATGCCATTGCCAATGCAGCATGGCGAAATCTGAAAAAGCTGAAACCCGATGTGAAGGTGATTGGGAAATCTTGGTGGAAGCCGGGAGAACCTGATCTCGCCCCTTACATCACTTCAATCCTGGCAAAGAAACCCGATGCCGTCATATTCTGCACCGGGGGGCGAAGCATGACCAACGTCATGAAGGCCATAAAGGCGACCGGCATGGCGGAAAAGGTCCCCATATGGATCCACACCGCAACGGATCATGCCGTTCTTAAACCCCTGGGCCCGGAGGCTCCCGAAGGGGTGATGGGTACCATGGATTACCATTTCTACTATCCCGACATCCCTGCCAACAGGGCCTTTGTTAAAGCATTCGAGGCTGCTTACGGGAATCCCCCAGGTTTTCCTGCCTTCCATGGATACATTACCGCTCGTTTCATTGCCGCAGCCTTCAGAAAAGCAGGGTCTGTTGACAAGGAAAAATTCATCAACGCCCTTGAGGGGCTGAAGATCGCCAGCCCCGTGGGCCAGATAGAAATGCGAAAGTGCGATCACCAGGTGGTGCTGCCCATGTACTTAGGCGTGACAAAAAAGTCGCCCAAATACAATTTCGCGATATCGAGCAATATCATCACCCTCACCGGTGACGAAGTGATGCCCACCTGCGCCGAAATCATGAAAGCCAGGGGGAAATAGACCTGATTCGAAAACCCCAAGTGTGAAAAAGGGGCAGGGTAACCGGCGCCATGGAGATCATCGGAGACCTTACTTTTGCCGGGCTTGCCAGTCATCTGCTGGTGGGCCTGAGCCGTGCCATGATTTTATTCATCGTCACTTCCGGGCTCAGCTTTGTCCTGGGAGTATTGCGGGTGCCCAATATCGCCCACGGCTCGCTTTACATGATAGGAGCATTTGTTGCCTTCAGCATTTCCCATGCAATCGGCGGAAATACAGGCTTCTGGGTGGCCCTGCTCCTTTCTCCGGTGGTAGTGGGCCTGGTGGCCCTTATTGCTGAACGTTCGCTGTTCTGCCACCTCTACGAGAGGGAGCACCTGATGTTGCTCCTCTTCACTTTTGCCCTCATGCTCATCCTTGGGGACCTGGTCAAGATGTTTTGGGGGGCAGATTATCGATCCATTATGGCCCCCAAATACCTGAGAGGCTCCATCAACATTTTCGACTCGCCCTTTCCCAAGTACAATCTATTTCTACTGGTGATCGGCCCTATAGTGGCTGTCCTTCTTTGGCTTTTCTCAAACAAAACCAAGATGGGAAAGATCGCCCGGGCTGCTGCTGTCGACCGTGAGATGGTGGGGGCCATCGGCATCAACGTGAGCTGGGTCTTTGCCTTCGCTTTCGTGCTGGGATGCCTCCTCGCAGGTCTGGGAGGAGCGCTCGTATCTCCCACAGTAAGCGTCACTCTTGGGATGGATCATGACATAATTATGGAAGCCTTCCTTATCGTCACGATTGGAGGTCTCGGCAATATGTGGGGCGCCTTGGTGGGCTCCCTTCTTTTTGGGATCACCCAGTCCTTCGGGGTCCTATTCTGGCCACAATTTGCCATTGTCTTTCCCTACCTGGCTGTAGTGATTGTCCTGATTTGGAAACCTACAGGAATGCTGAAATCGGTCTGGTAGGAACTGTCAGCACTGGTGGAACACGTGGAATATCGGAAATGAGAGATTCCTTTAGCCTCAAAACCATAGGATTCCTGGCTGCAATCTTTGCCCTTGTGCTGGTCCTGCCGTTGGTTATTCCCAGGTTCTACACCTATACATTAGCCCTGATCTATGTCATGGCCCTTCTTGCCATGAGCCTCAACTTGGTTGTCGGCCACGGAGGCTTATTCCAGTTCCACCACGCTGCATTCTACGGGGTTGGCGCCTACACCTTTGCACTTATCCTGACCAAGACTGCCATGCCGTTCTGGATCGCCTTCGTGGCAGGGCCCCTCGCCGCGGGGCTCACCGGCTGTCTCATCGGGGGATTCTGCGTAAGGCTCACCACGCTCTATTTCGGGATGCTGCAAATCGCCCTGGGCTCGCTGATTTGGGCAATTGTGTTCAGGTGGTACAGCCTCACAGGAGGCGATGACGGAATACACGGCATCGATATGCCCTCATGCATCTCATCCACCAACGCCTCATATTACTTCATCCTGGTAATTTTCACTCTCTGCCTGATCATTCTCTATCTGATCCTCAAGTCTCCCTTCGGGATCACCCTGAGGGCCATACGGGACAACCCCGAGCGATGTGAGACCGTGGGGATCAACGTCAATCTCCACAAGCTAGCCGCCATTGTGATTTCCACCCTGTTCGCCGGAATTGCAGGGGTCCTCTTCGTGGTGGTGGAGCGCTCCGTCTTTCCGGACCTCCTTTTCTGGATCCTATCCCTTGAGGTGTTCATTATGTGCCTCTTGGGGGGATGGTTCACGTTTTCGGGACCCATCCTGGGTGCTGCAATCATTGTATCCCTCAGGACCTTTGTGGGCACATATACCGAGTACTGGACCCTGATCCTGGGCGTCATCCTGATCCTGCTCATCTTTTTTCTACCCGAAGGCGTGATGGGTTTCTTGGCACAAAAGGCAAGGCCTCATGAAAGGGGCCTTACGGCGGGGGAAAAATAGATGCTCAGGGTGGAATCGGTACGTAAATCATTTGATGGCTTCCTGGCGGTAAATGATGCCAGCCTGAGGGTGGAAAAGGGCGAGATCGTAGCTGTCATCGGCCCTAACGGGGCGGGAAAGACCACGCTTTTCAAACTGATCACCGGACATTTAAAACCGGAAAGGGGAAGCATCGTTTTCAAAGATGAAAATATTGTCGGCCTTCCTCCCTACCAGGTCTGCCGCAGGGGCATAAGCCTCTCCTATCAGGTCGTCAATATCTTCTCGCGCATGACGGTGTTTGAAAATGTGCAGGTAGCAGTGCTTTCCCACCTTAAGAAGACCGGCAAGCTTTTTTCACCGGCCCGGCGACATGGCATTGAGGATACCTGGCAGATATTGAAAAGCGTGGGTCTAGGAGACAAAGCGCACAGGGTGAGCGGGTCCCTGTCGCATGGGGACCAGAAGGTACTTGAGATGGCCATTGCGCTGGGCAATGCCCCGGACCTGTTGATCCTGGATGAGCCTACCGCCGGGATGTCGCCTGAAGAGACCGCGGTCACCATAGAACTGATCAAGCGACTGACCGAGCAGATGGGCCTGACCATTCTTTTCTGCGAACATGACATGGAGCTGGTTTTCTCCATTGCCCACAGGATCATGGTCATGCACCAAGGTCAATCCATTATCCAGGACAAGCCGGATATAGTAAAAGGGGACAGGCGAGTCCAAGAGGCGTATCTGGGGGGCGAATAGTGATGCTTGGAGTGGAAGAAATCCATACCTTCTACGGGTTGAGCCACATCCTGTTCGGAGTTTCCCTTACCGTATTGCGGGGTGAGATCGTCTGCCTGTTGGGCAGAAACGGTGCGGGAAAGTCCACCACCATGCGAAGCATCATGGGACTCACCCCCCCGCGGCAGGGGACCATCAGGTTCAGGGGCAAAGACATCACGGGAAACAAACCCTATCAGATTGCCAGGATGGGGATCGGCTATGTCCCCGATGACCGCAGGGTATTCGCCGACCTGAGCGTGGGAGAAAACCTGGAGTTGGCCCAGCGGACTACCGGCGGACTTGCCGTGTGGGACAAGGACCGGGTCTACTCCTTTTTCCCCGCCCTGAGACGCATAGACAGCCGCAAGGCGGGGTTTCTGAGCGGCGGGGAGCAGCAGATGCTCACTATCGGCCGGGCCCTCATGACCAACCCCGATTTTCTCCTGCTCGATGAGCCCACCGAGGGTCTCGCCCCCATGATAGTGAAAGAACTGGAAGACAGGATCGGGCGCTTGAGGGCCGAGGGCCTGACGGTCCTGCTTGCCGAACAGAACCAAAAGGTGGCCCTGCGGCTGAGCGACAAGGGTTATATTATCGACAACGGCCTCATCCGGTACCATGGAAGCACTGAAGAACTCACGGCCGATGAAGAGGCCAGAAAAAAATACCTCCTGGTCTGACAGGCCCTTTATTTGACAATCGGGGCCGCCCGGATGAGATATCGAGACCAACGCCCCCCATGAACATACCTTACGCCGCATACCGTACCCTGACAACCATCCTCTTCATATTACTGTTTCCCGCCTTCTGGTGTTACACGCTGTTGAGCAGACGGTATCGCACGCACATCAAGGAGCGCCTGGGGTGCTATCCCCGGAGTGTCCTGAAAGCGCTCCGGGGATCACCCCGCATATGGATACATGCGGTGTCTTTGGGAGAGGTGAAAGTAGCGGCTTCTCTCATCCATGCCCTGTGGGAAATGATGCCCCATTGCAGGATCGTGCTTTCCACCTTCACGGAACATGGCCGGGCCCTGGCATCAGAAATCCTCGGCCCGTCAGTTCCCCTCATATACGCGCCCCTGGATTTTCCCCTGGCGGTACGAAAAGCGCTCCTGAGTATCAGGCCCCATGCCATGGTCTTTCTTGAGACGGAGATCTGGCCGAACTGGATTTTCAAGGCAAACCGCTGCGGGGCCAGGACCCTGCTTGTAAACGGCCGAATTTCACCCGGTTCGATCGAGGGGTATCTCCGGTTCAAGCCGTTTTTCAGAGAGGTCCTGAAAGCCGTGGACCGCTTCAGCATGATCACGAAAGAAGACGCGCGGAGAATCATGGCCATGGGCGCCGACCTGAAAAAGGTGGAGACAAACGGAAACGCCAAGTATGATCTACTGGCCGCCGCCCCGGATCAGTCTGCCGCAAATGAAATGCGACAGATCTTTTCTCTGGGAAGCCTTCAAAGGGTGCTGGTTGCAGGCAGCACCCGCAAGGGCGAAGAGGCCATGGTCTTGGACGCCTACCAGAAGATCCGCGAAAGATTCCCCGACACCCTCCTGATAATCGCGCCGAGACATATCCGGAGGATACCCTCCATAGCCGCCCTGGTCGAGACCCGGGGCCTTAGATACCATCTCTACAGTGACCTTGCCGGATCCTGCCAAAAGCGCAAGGAGAAGATCGTCCTGGTTGACACATTCGGCGAGCTTTTCAATATTTACAGCATCGCCACCATCGTGTTTTGCGGGGGGAGCCTCGTGCCGCTTGGCGGCCAGAACCCTTTGGAACCGGCTGCCTGGGCAAAGCCGGTATTCTATGGCCCCCACATGGACAACTTTTTGGATGCAAAAGCGATGCTTGAAGACGCCGGCGCGGGAATCCAGGTCTCGAATAGCAAAGATTTTGCCCGAAAGGCCCTCTGGTATTTACACCACCCGGATAAAATGAAAGAGGTGGGGGAGCGGGCCAGACAGGTGGTGCGAAATCTCAGAGGCGCTGCCCGGAGACATGCCGAGGTCATCTGCCGGCTGCTTGAAAAGGACCCGTGAGGGAAGCACTCCTGATCGTCGGTGATACCCCTCGAAAATCTGACTCTTGTATAATCCGCCTACCTACCACAACCGCCAGACAACTCGATCACCACGCTTCTCTCCCCTCGCTTTTTCCATGTGTCGCAAAGTGGAAAATTCACGTTCTAATTCCTTGGAGGTCAGTTTGCCGCCGAGTTTCCGGAGCAAAGCAGAGGGTTCGATGCCACCGGTTTCCTTTAAGATGCTGAGGATTTCCGACTGGATCGGTGTCAGTGTTCCTGCACCGCCCGAATGTTTTTCAAAGGATTTGGCACTATATACCGCCCAAGGATCGCAGGTCCGGACAGGAGAAAGGGCGTCCATGTAGCAATCTTCGCAAAGGGTCTGGCCCAGGTGCTCTTTTTCCTCCCCAGGCTCGATTGTCGTATGGCAGCGATCACACTTCATGGTTTTGCCTCCTCTTCTCACTTATTGATTGTGGGGCGCGTGCATGCATAATCCCTAAATGCCTATTTCAGGAATTCATTGATATGAGCCGGGTCGATCCTCTGGACCTGGGTGACCTGTTCAAAGCCCTTATCCGCGGTTATGATATAGTTGACATCATGTCGAATCATGATTGAGAGATGAATGAGGTCCCTCGGACTCAGTCCGGGATATTCTTCGGCCAGTTCCCTTGCCCTTTGAACATCCCCGTCATCCATGGAGAAAATATTGCCTAACATTATTCGGCGGAAAAGGTCGAATACCTGAAATCCCTTTTGACTTTCTCCTATGTAAAGATATCGATAGAGGATCTCCTGCAAGACCTCTGCATCTGTCACGGCATCTAACCTGCGCGATACAATGGCCCGGATTACGGCCCGCGAGGGCTCCCGGAGGGGATGGGAGGTGCCCGCAGCGTACATGGGGATATTCACGTCAATAAAACCATGGGCCACTTCAGCGTTCTCCAAGATGAGGCCCTTCAATCTGCCGCTTCATTTCAGGCCAGTCTGCAACAGGCGCTTCCAACCCGAAAAGGGTTTCAGCCGCCTCCATCTTAATCTGCATATCCTCTTTCAGCATCCTTTCAATGGCCTCTCGAACGATCTGCGCAACGCTGACGCTCCGTTCACGGCCCTCTTTTCTAAGCAGCTTCATGATCTTAGGCGAGACCCTGATTTCCAGCCTCTCGGTTAATGCCTCCATTGGAAAATCCCCCGGCAGTATAATTGAGTTACGGTTACGGTAAAATATTACGGCATAACAGCCACCTTGTCAAGGCCCTTCCGCATGCCATACCCGGCGCTTCTGACGCTGGTAAACCTCCATCAGGCCGGCTCCATGCCCCCGGATGCGGGCTCACGTGCACGGCCCAAACGAGCGAGAGCCCCCCGCCCGACCTGCCTACTCCGCTGCACGCAACGCGGACAGGGACTTCGGCAGGCAGGCCTGCTCGAGTTCAGGGTCCAGGGTCAGCGCCTCTTTTTCACAATCCGATTTCCTTCCAGAGCGTCTAAAATTTCCATCAGCCGGCGTTTGCGAGCATGCTTTTCCCTCAAGTCCTGCAGGTATTGTCTCCACTCCTCCTGTTTTTTCTGCCCCGTCATGAGCCGACCTGCCTTTCGCAGGTATTTGGCCGCCTCCCGATAGGCGCTTGGCTTGACCTGGGCGATGAGCCGTTCGGCCAGGCCTTTCCAGATGGCCACCGCCCGGTCAGGGGCATAGCTTTGAACGGCCTTTGCTATGCTGTCTTCCCCAATCCCATACCACCCAAAACTCCTTCTCCTTTGAGGCAGTTGATCGTACCAGTGCAGCACCATGTCAGGCTTTTTTTCGTAAATGGCGATATCAATCAATTCTTCGATCATCGGAAACCGATCCTGGCGGGAAGGCTCCGGCGCGTCCAGGCCGCTTTCCGGAAACGGCCAACCTTTTTGTTTCCACGGCAGCATGCCCCTTTCAAGATAATCCAAAAGGCGCCCGCGTATCGTGGGCCAAGCCTTGACTTTAGCAGCAACCTTCCTGCAATCCGTGAAGGTCCTTCGGGAGGGATGCCGGACGAATGTTTCTACCTGGATGGCCGCCACGGCAGGCCAGTCCTTTTGACGCGTTCGGATTTCCAGTAGTTTCCCGCGCAGGCTGCTGGCCATACCTGGCCATTTTTCTTTAGTGGCCTTGATCCCTTTCTGAATCCAGCGTTCGGCATCTTCATAACGCCCCACGTCAATCAGCCGCCTTACCAGGCGGTCATAACTGCCCGTCTTTTCCGCCTCAGCCTCGCACAGGGAGATAATCTCTTCACTCCGCCGAGCCCGCTCCAAGGCGTGGATGGTCCAGTCGCTGAGCTGGTCCCGGGCGAAGTCGCTGCTGAAACGATTCTCGTTCCGGGCACGCTTCAATGTCCTAAGCCGAGCCAGCAGTTGATCGGCCAGAGCGTTCCATGCCGCTTTGGGATGCTTTCGGTGGAGGTATTCGGCAAAGGCGTCGCACACTCCAAACTGATCTTTGAGCACGGCATCAACGGCCCAGCCCAGCTTGCCCGCCGGTTCCAGCGACGATCTGTCCAGGGCCCTGACGATCACCGGCATGCAGGCGGCGATCTCCGTGGCGGTCTCTCCCTCGTCGTGGCTCTCCTCCACCTGCCGCGTACCCGTGGTCAACAGTTCGCCGCCCACGGCCAGCACATCATCAGCATGCCCTGCCTTGAGCAGAGCTTCCAGCTTGGTGCGAATCCCGGAATAGTCCGGGGTATACCCTTCGCCCCGCCAGTAATTCTGCCAGCCGGGCTCATCAGCCATGTCACGGATCTCCCGGCGCAGGCGGGTCACTAACGCTTTGGCATTGCCCGAGGCAACCTGCTGGCGGTCAGCCAGATCCTGAGCCATTTCCGGGTACTGCCGCGCAAGCTCAAGGACCAGCTCGATGAGCCCAGACTTGGTCTTGCTTTTCAAAAACGCCTCGATCTCCTTTTGAAAATCCTCCGGCAGATGGTTTTCCTCATCGTCGTCCCAATCTTCATGTTCCAAAAGCAGAAGACGCTCATCATCTTTGCTCGCTCCGGGAATGGGACGGTTTTCTTCAATATGTTCCAGGTATTCAAGCACCACGGCAACACCATGTTTGCAATCCAATCCGTAGGGGCAGGTGCAAACAGAGCCGAGCATGGCGTCCTCGTCAACAACGACTTTGGTGGCATACCGCCTTGAACCTTGCACCCAGGCGATCAGAGCGCCGTCGTCAGTCATGGCCAGATCCGACACCCGGCCCTGCTTCTGGTAGCTTCGGCCCCTGCCCACAATGCGGCTGCCAGCCCATTCCTCAAGATCATCCCAGGTCAGATCAGTAAGTCGATCCAACGGTTTCTTCTTCTTCGGCATCCTTACATCCTGTTAGCTTTCAATCCAGATCAATTTCCGCTGTCAATCATGCTATCGCCCACCACCTTGAGCGACCCGCGCAGTTCTTCGAGCAGCCGCTGTGAACAGAGCAGCCCTTCAGTATGTGACCCCACAGCATCTGGGCGGCCCACATACGAAATTGGACCTCCCGGTTGGGGCTGACCCGATAGCCCTCCGAGATGATGACGTGCAGGTTTGAAACGGTGGTTTGGCAGGCTTTTCAATTCCATGAACAGCAGGCGGCAGGCCGGGGTCGAGCACCATGGGCTTGCCCTCCACCCCCGGCTGCCAGGCCGCCTCAGCCATTCTCCTGCGCCCAAATGTGCAAATTTCACGGACATCCCGCTGTCCGCTATTGGAATCTCACAGGAAGGTAGGATATATCTGCACGTCCAAACCGGCAATGACAACCCTTTGACTAATTATGTGCTCCAAACAGGGCAGTTCGCGCAACGCTTTTTCATACGTCATCATGCCGGAGTAGGAAGCCCTTGCCGTTCGATGACCCTTGAGCCGGGCTCTTTCTTTTCCAAGGTCGCATAGGTAACTTGCGAATGAAGCAGTAGGGCAAAGCAAAATCCCATAGTCGTACCCTCTGAATTTTGCAGCAATGAGAAACTTTATATAATTTTGATAGTAAGTTCGCGCGTTACCAAATTCTACTTCCATCCATATATCACATTTGCGGAAGTCGCATTTTAGCCCAATATCATCGTGCACACTTTGCTCTGTAAGCCAGTTTCTTTTTCTTAATTCGTTTTGGATACTTAAGTTGTATTGTCTTTGAGTATGATTGGGGATAAAATCAATGTTGGAAATAGCTTCAACGACTTCTCTGAATTCAGGAGAATTGCTCAGCTTGCGCTCTCCAAACAAATGACAGACAGGTTGATATATAGACAGTCGGGCCTTGTCGTTCTGAAATCCCGCGACTGGAATGATTTGAAATGCCCCTCGTCTCGTCTCACGGATTTCAACAACACATGCATTCTTTGGTTGATAGGTCTTTGACAATCGCATGAAGTAATCCCTGAGAGGTTGATGCTCTTGTCTCTCATATCGGAACTGCAAGTGCCCTTTTACATTGTTGATCCGCCGTAAATCGACATCCAATTCCTCACTCTCAAAGCGCATCACAACCGAGACGCATTGCCCCTTGCTGATTTTGAGCATCCACTGATCTTGGCAATCTATAGGAACAGTTATCCCCTGATTAAGTGTTGACTTGCCTATGCGATGGAGGAAACGTATTCCGGATTTTTTGATATTTGAAATCTGCATCCTCATGCCTCCTCCGGGTAAAAGTCAAGGACATTCATTTGGGATTACCCTATTGTGAAAGCGGGAGACATCCGTGTTCTACACCTCGTACTTGCTCCATTTTTCCCAAAAACTGCTCATTTGCACCGCAGAGTGCACATATCTTGGATCCCGGCTTCCGCCCGTGCCCAAAACGTTAAACTCCTCTCAGGTGAGCTGGAATCGTATTTCTCGCCACACCGATCCTCTTCCTTTTTGCCCTATTTCTGTCCCCTGCAGGTATCAGCCTCGTTCCGTTATGGTATGCTCACAACTTTTCTCCTTTGCCGGAGGCGAGGGGTATTTTGTGGGAAGATGCCGTTTTTTCTGCGATGCCACAAGCGTGCTGTCACCAGGATTTCCTGCCCGTCGAAGCTGCTTGCAACCAGAAGAAAAGTGCGTAGAGTTCGCTGGTAAACTCGTAATAGCCCGCACCTCGCTCTCTATCAGCGCGAACAACGCCCAACTCTCGCATCCTGCGGATGAAATTATGAAATACCTTTTGCTGTGGGGCAGAAAGCTTGTTTAGTATTTCTTGACGGGAGAACTTTGATCGGAAACCTCCGCCGGCGATTTGGCGCAAGATCCCTCTGTATCTCTCACTTCGAATAGCAGTCATGACCTTGGGCTCGATGTACTTGGCCCCAATTATTTCAGCCGCTCGGATCACCCCGCGCAAGGCATCTTCCTCATCAATACGATTGTCTCTATCAACCTGGTAGGCTGCATCTCCGATTTCGTGCATAAAAGCAGGAAAACCTCCAGAAAATCTCCATAGAAACTCGTGCGCTTCCTTGGTAACGGAAACCCCTACTTTTTGGAAGGCCTTCTTATAGAACTCTCTTGTTTCTTTCCCGGTAAAACGCTGGATGGAAACTAGATCAAACACACGGTCCAGCGAAGGCTGATGTTCGATAAGCTGCCACCTCCGCTCAGGCAATCCAACCAACACCAGTGTCAGGGGAAAAGGTTCACGAGTAGTGGCGATTTCGTCAATCAGGCTTTTGAGCCAATGGGCGAATTCTCCTTTGTTGGTGAGTCCATTGAGATCATCCAAGACCAATAAAACCCCTTTCCAGTCTCTACTGAGCTGCTTCAAAAGGTTTCGCAGGGCAGGGACAAAATCGCTGACTGCTCGGGACAGGTCTTTCTTGGAGGCTTCAAACTCAACCGTAAGGCCAAAGAGCCCGACCTGTTTGACATGGTTGCCGAGGAATAGTTTCACGGATTCGAACCAGGGCCTGCCCTGGCTGTCCTGTAAGAGTCTTTCAAAAACGCGTCTGACCATCTCCTCAAGTGTAGTAACTCCTCCAAGGTACACATGTAGTCCCAGCACCTTGGCCTGGGTCTCAACAGCACGGACCGCAACGTGACACAATGAACTTTTCCCAATCCCACGCTCACCATATACGAATAAGGGTTCCACAGTATTCAGGGTGCATGCTTTTTCCGTTGCACGAACGATCCGGTTTAATTCCTCAACGCGACCGACGAAGAATTCTATCGGTACGGGCCGGCCAGGAGTAAATGGTGAGTATTCTTTAGGCATCTGTCATCTCCCTATAATAGCAGTGTCTTTACAAACAGTCCGGAGCCTCCATAGGCTCCCCATGCGTTACGTGAAGGAAACCACCGTGGCAGTGGTTCTCCGGCATGACCGGTGCAGGCATCAGCCTCGTTCCGTTACGGTATGCTTACAACTTTTCTCCTTTGCCGGAGGCGAGGTATTTTGTGGAAAGATACCGTTTTTTCAAAAGGCTCGCAAGTCCGCCATCATTTATCTTTTTCCCACGCAAACCGCACGCGCAGGCCGTTATGCCATGACGCTTTGACGCGGCCCTCCTTTTGAAGCCTTCCCACCACAATGCCCGGGGAGATGCCAACCTGCCTCGAAAACCGCTCGATGTCTTCCGCAAAGAACCGGCCCGTTTCCAAGAAGGCCTTGTAAGCCCGTGGCGGAATGAGAGTGTCCGCTGCAAATCGGTCGGCCTCGACCTCCAGCTCCTCTTGGGCCGCATTGGCTCCATCGCCTTCCAGGATAACGGCCTGGCGGTTGTGCAGCAGGATGTGCCCAAGTTCATGAAACAGGCTGAACCAGAAGACATCCGCCCACCTGTAGCGAAGGGTCATCATGACTACGGCCTTGTATTTGCCAAGCCAAAAGGTTGCACCGTTCGCGTAGGTCCCGGGCAGGTGAGGACAAAGAACTAGAGCAACCCCGGTCTCGGCCAAGCGATCATGCAAAGGTCCCTGAAACCGCTCCGGCCTCTGCGTTGTCATGGCCCGTATGGCAGCGATGGAATCTTTGAGCTTCTTGCGGTCGAAAGGGGCGCAGCGCTGTCTCTGGGCCTGCAACTCGCCTATTCGGAGCCAGGCCGCCACGGCTTCGGGTGACCGATTTCCCTTGCCGGAACGAAAAGCAGCCTGATACCGGCGCAGGTCCAGGACCGTCCACAGGGAAGCCACCCCGAAAAATCTCTGGAGTTCCATAACCTTATCGGTCTGCCGGGTCTTTTTCGCCACAACGCCCAGTTTTACAAGATCCGCATAGCGAAAGCGCTTTACCAGAGGTCCCTCTTCTTTCAGTCGCTTTTGCTCCTCATCATGTTGACTCCGGGCAAGGGCCAGCCGGTAATCAGCCTCGAGCCCCGTCCACACATGGGCAGGCACACCCACTACTTTCTCAAGCTGAAGCGCCGTATCAGGCGTGATCGCCTTATCGCCCTTAAAAATAGCGCTGAGCTTGGGGGCAGGCCGATTCATACGCTTTGCAAGTTCGTCTTTGCTCATTCCCAGGTCCCCGATCACCTCCTCAAGGTATTCACCGGGAGGGATGGGCAGATCGGAATAGATTCCCTGATCAGTCGCCATAATGCTTGCTCACCTCCTCAATACGCGCTATCTCAAGAGCATCGCCTTTGAGGGTAAAAATGAGACGGCTGAACCCTGTCAGATGCATGGCATATTGACCCTGGCGGTCCCCGTTAAGCGGATGGCACCGCAAAGCTGGAAGGCCCATCAGTTCATCAATATTGCGCGCTTGCCTGATAATATTGATTCTTTGTATGTATTTGCGCGCAACGTCTGCGCCGTAGGTCCTCACCGCCCTCGCATATTCCCGATACTCCCTTTCCAGCTTGCGCGTTCGAAAGGCAACCTCCACTTCAGGCCCTCATTTCTTTACCTCTTGGGTAAAAAGTATTGAATATTTCTTCGCCTGAAGTCAAGAGATTTTTACCCAGAGGGTAAAATTATGGATGGAAGAGTTAGTCGGGCGACTCAAAAATGGTGGGATGCGGATAAAGAGGTGGGTTATTGGACTTGAAAATCGATTCAATCATGGAGGCGGACAATGGTGGCCCCCCAGCCGGAAGGATCTGTGTCCAGCCGGAAATCAACCACCTTCGGGTGCTTCTCCAGGACCGCGTGGACCGTGCGGCGAAGCATCCCTTTGCCCTTCCCATGGATTATCCGCACCTCCAAAATGCCTTTTTCCAGGCACGCCCGAATATATTCTTCCACCACAGAGGCTGCGTCCACTGGAGCAAAGGCATGTAGATCCAGGGTTCCGTCTATGGGAATCCGAACAGGACCGCACTCCATTCATCAAAGCCTTTCGAGGTTTAGCTGGTCACCGAAATGTTCCCGAAGCTCCTCCTCGAGCCGGAGATATTCCTCATCACTGTCAACTTCCAGCACCAGGTCTCTCTCATCGAGCACCTTGAGCCTGCCGTAGCGTCTCACAATGTCCACTACCTCCCTGACATCCACTGTGACCCATCCCTTCATCCTCAAAACCAGCTCGTCACCCGTAAAGGCGCGTTCAATGGTCAAGTCCACTTCCCGCTCCTTGGCCTCCCAGCTGATCACGGCCGGCTTGACAATGACAGGGGTTACCGGGTCATGCATGGCCGCACACCTGAACCAGACCTTTGCCCTGATCATGCTTTCAACTCTCCTTTGCGTTCTACCTTACCGAGCCTTCAATCCTTTACCGGCATCGGTTCCGCCTATTGACATTGACATTTCCCCTTAGTAAAGTATACAGAAACAATATACATTGGAAAACTTATTTCAACCCCCTGGCCTGAGGCAAAAGATAATGCCCTATTGTTCAGGCCGGGCTATAACATGACCCCCAGACAAAATCCACACCAAAGGAAGAGGTTTGCTTATGAAACTATCCACCAGGAGCCGATACGGGACACGTATGATGGCGGATTTGGCGCAGCACTATGCTGATGGGCCTGTTCGCATGGGTGACATCGCCGAACGACAGAATATTTCCATCAAATATTTGGAGCAATTAATAATCCCGCTGAAAAAGATGCGCTTGATAAAAAGCTCCCGTGGCCCGAAAGGAGGACATATGCTGGCAAGGCCTCCTGAGGAGATCACCGTGGGGGAGATTGTGAGAGTGCTGGAAAAAGGGTTCAATCTCACGCGCTGTATCGACATCCCGGAGGTCTGCGATCGATCCCCGGAATGCAGGACGCGCACCATCTGGGAGCGTGCCACTCAGGCCATGTATAACGAGCTGGAATCCGTAACCCTTTCACAGCTCATCAATGGACCAAAAGCCGCTGTAGGCCTATAACAGAAAGTTCCTTTCGCTCCATGGAAATCATATCCATTGCCACCAGCAGGAAAAAAGGGACCCGCAAGGCACCCGTGGCAGAGGCCCTGCTAATTGCCGGGCACGGCATTGAAGGTGATGCCCATGCCGGGCCCTGGCATAGACAGGTGAGCTTCCTTTCCTCGGAGAGCATCCAAAAGGCACAAAGGCGGGGCCTGCGTGTCAGCTTCGGCGACTTTGCCGAAAATATCGCCACAAAGGGTATTCGCTGGCAGGATCTCCCCAAAGGCACCAGACTGAGGCTTGGGGACTGCGCACTGGTGGAAATCACACAACTCGGAAAAGAATGTCACAACAGATGCGCTATTTATCACCTTGCCGGGGACTGCATCATGCCCCGGGAGGGAGTCTTCGCTAAGGTGATCCAAAGTGGCACGATCCGCTCTGGTGACAGGATCGAGGTGGTAGAAAGGCGCCCTTGATCGTAGATCAAAATTTCACCCGGGGCGCCTCCTGCTTCTCTTTGGGGACTTCGAAGAACGGCGCCTTCTCAAATCCGAACATGCCTGCAATGAGGTTTGTGGGAAAACGCCGGATCTTGATGTTATAGGCCTTCACCGTCTCATTATAGCGCCGCCTTTCCACGGCGATCCGGTTCTCGGTGCCTGCCAACTCATCCTGAAGCCGAATGAAATTGGCATTGGCCTTGAGGTCAGGATACCGCTCTACCACCAAGAGCAGTCTGGACAGCGCCGCGGAGAGCTGATTGTTGGCGCCTATTTTTTCATTGATAGTCCTGGCGCCTGCCACTTTTGAGCGCGCTTCGGTAACCTTGAGGAACACCTCCTTTTCATGGGCTGCATACCCCTTGACGGTCTCCACATAGTTGGGGATCAGATCATATCGCCTCTGGAGCTGATTTTCCACCTGGGCCCAAGCGGCCTTAACTTCCTCATCCATGGTCACCAGGCTGTTGTAGGTCCCTTTCAGATACAGAAAGGGGATCAGAATAATCAGTAGAATAACTCCGACGACAATGAGCAGGGTCTTCTGGGTCTGTGTCATATTTATCCTCCCATGGCATCCACGATTTTCGAAAGCTTGCGCACCTCTTTCAAATAGGCCGTGAACGTTTCGCTGAGTTCCTGATCGCTCAACTTTTCTTTTTCGGTCTTTATGTGAAAGGTCCTCTCAAAGGCAACAGCATCCAGGTCAAAGGCCTCGCAGGCATTCCGAATCACCTCCAGCCTGTTCTTAGGCGGTTCCTGATCCTTCAATAGGAGCAGGGCCTTAAAGATAGCTATAAAGGCGGGCAGCGATTGGACCATGACCTCTTTCAGGGCCTTTCCCTTGCCCCCCGTCTCAAGATATGCCTCCCTCAGGAGCAGGAGCTTGCCTTTGATCTCCCTTTCACACTGGAGCCGGATATGGCGGGGGTCCGGCTCTAGGTCTTTCAGGACATCGTTTCCATATACGAGTATATACTCATGCTGCAAGTTCAGGTACTCAATGGGAAAGACATCCAGAGAGCGCTCCACATATGCCTCCGTCAGGAACAGGGGAATGGCCACATTTCTCTTCCGCCATTTCCTCACAACATCGAACGCCCTGTCGAGGTGTTCTATGCCATCTTCCGAAAGCACTATCATGAAGTTTATGTCGGACTTGCCCGGCCGGTAGTCTGCTCCCGACGCGCTCCCATAAAGAGTGATGCCGATCAGATCTTTCCCGAAAAGCTCCTCGTAGTCCTTAATAATTTCAGGGAATATTTCTCTCGGGTCGTTTGGACTCTTTGCCATGATCACTCCTTTCAAAAACCTCCTCCTGCGCCCCCGCCACCGCTCATGCCACCCCCAAATCCACCGAAACCACCCCCAAATCCACCGAAACTGCCGCCGAAACCTCCCGTGCCGTAACGGGAACCATACCCGCCCCCGCCGAATAAGAGGGGAAGAAAAAGAAGCCAAGACCCTCCGCGTCGCCTGGAGGCAAATACAAAGAAAATGAATATGAACAACAGCGGCAAAAGGGAGATGCCGGAGCGCCGTTTTTTTCCGGGCGGCTTTACCTGTACCTGGCCGGTCAGCGTGACACCGGAGTCCCTGGCGATGACCTGAGAAACGGCCACCGCGCCCTTGAGAAGCCCTTCTCCAAACCGATCCTTCTTAAGGTATGGAACCATATATCGGTCGCGGATCTCCCCTGCAAGGCCATCGGGGAGGATCCCTTCCAGTCCATAGCCCACCTCAATACGCATCTTTCTCTCTTTCACGGTTACAAAAATCAGAACACCCTTGTCTTCCCCCTTCTTTCCAATGCCCCAGTTCTCGTAAAGCCGGTTTGCATAGTCGTTGTACTCTGCTCCACCGATATCCGGCATGGTAACCACCACCACCGGGACCCCGGTCTTTTGATACAGCTCCGCGGTCACCGCCCTGATCTTTGAGGCATAAGCAGGAGGTATAACCCCTGCAAAATCGTTCACCAGCCCCTTAGGCTTTGGAAAGGGCCGTTCAGCCCGGGCCGAATTCAAGGCCGGCAGCATGAGGAGCACAAGGCCGAAAAAGAGAAACGCCTGTTTTGTAGAAGGCAATCGCGTCATGATTGGACCAAGTATTTTCGAATATGCACCATAGTAAGATGCAGGGTAGTTCCCATGCTGTTACCATCCACCTGCTCATATTTTACAACAGCATTGCAAACTATCAACCTGTTTACCACAATAAAAAGAAATGGAACAGCAAAATGCCCCTCTTCCTTTCATTTCAGAATTATCCATTTCAAACAGAGACTTCTGGTTCCCTGGGAAAGACGGATGTTTTTCTCGCTTAAATGCCTTAAATGATTGCCCTGAGAGGCATGGATTGATATGGTGAGACTTGTGAGCCCTGATGCCACATGAAAGGGGCTCGGCACTTCGGCATTTGTAACACCCTAAAGGAGCTTCCCATGAATCTTGAGACTGTGAGCTTTGAAAAGCATGAAGGAATCGGTGTGATCAAGTTCAATAGACCGCAGGTCCTGAACGCCATGAACCATCAGTTATGGATGGATCTCCAGACCGCCCTTGAGGCGGCCAGAGTTGACCCCCAAGTCAAGGTGATTATCATCACCGGTGAAGGGCGGGCGTTTTCCACAGGGGCGGACTTGAAGGAAAGCAAGAACAGAAGCCCGGAAGAATACCGGGAGTATCTCTACAAGGTCCAGAAGATATCAAGAGACCTGATGCGGTTTGAGAAACCCACCATCGCTGCGATCAATGGATATGCCCTTGGCTCGGGATATGAGTTGGCCCTGGCCTGCGACATCCGGATCGCTGCTGAGGATGCAGTGCTCGGGTCCCCTGAAGCCAGAGTGGCCTCCTCGGTAACAGGGGGCGCCATGAGGCTTCTCCAACAACTGGTGGGCCCGGGAAAGGCAAAGGAACTCCTTTTTACGGCGGAAAACATTGACGGCAAAGAAGCCGAAAGAATTGGACTGGTTAACAGGGCGGTCCCCCTTGAGGTCCTGATGGATGAGGCTGAAAAAATGGCCGAGAAAATCGCAACAAATTCTTCTTTTTCCATCCGGATGATGAAAAGGGGCCTCCATATGGCACAGGGGGAGACCAGCCTTGATGCCCTGATGGAATACGAAATCGAGGCATGCCTGGCCTGCGTGTCCACAGAAGAGAGAAAAGATTCCTTGAAAAAATTCGAGCAGAGGAAGCGAGACTCCTGAGTGTATACTTCCCGTGAAGGGAGGGCGCGCCAACCATTAGACCGGAAACCGGACCTTTTGAGGAGGGAGCATGGGACTCAGAAAAATACTTGACGCCGATTCCATCGCCATTGTGGGGGCATCCAAAAACAGGGAAAAAAGGGGGTTCCAGGCCATAAGGACCCTTCTGGAAGAGAAGTTTGAGGGCAAGATCTACCCGGTAAACCCCAAAGAGGACAGCATTCTGGGGCTCAGGTGTTACCGCAAGGTCTCAGAAATCCAGGAACCCGTGGACCTCGCCCTTATCACTACACCTGCCCACACCGTTCCGTCCATCTTGGAGGATTGCGGGAAAAAGGGCGTTCATGGGGCCGTGATCATTGCAGGCGGGTTCAGGGAGCTGGGCCAGGATGGGAAAAAGCTGGAAGAGGGCCTACTGAAGGTGGCCAAAAAGTATGATATCCGTCTCATAGGCCCGAACACCTCCGGGATGATGAATCTGAAAAAGAGCCTGAACCTCGTGGGCCTGCGGGATGCCCCAAAGGGAGATATCGCCCTTATCTCCCAGAGCGGAAACATGGCTCTGGCCCTGATCACCGAGGCCAAGGTCCGGAGCAGAAAAGGCTTTTCCTATTATGTGGGCGTGGGGAATGAGGCGGATATCAAGTTCCATGAGTATTTGGCCTTTTTCGGACAGGACCCTGAGACAAAAGCGATCCTGATGTATGTGGAAGGGATGAGGGATGGAAGGAAATTCCTCCAGCAGGCTTACAAGACCACACTGGAAAAGCCCATCATTCTCCTGAAAAGCGGCCGATCCTCCACTGGAAAGCAATCCGCAGGCTCCCACACAGGCTCTCTGGCAGGCATGTGGGAGGTGGCCCGTTCCGCATTCCAGCGGGCGGGGATTATCGTCATTGACAATCCCGATGAGCTGTTTCCTGCAGCAGAGGCCCTCTCCAGCCTCCCGCCCATCCGAAACAACTGCGTGGCCATCCTCGCTGATGGGGGCGGGCATGCCACCATCGCGGCCGATATCCTCACCGATCTGGGAGTGAAAATCCCCGAGCTCGGTGCCAAGACCCAATCAAGGCTAAGGGAAATCCTGCCCGCGACAGCCACTGTGAGAAACCCGGTAGATATTGCAGGCGGGGCCGACGCCAGTCCCGACATCTTTGCTGAATGCGCCAAGATCATCCTCAAGGATCATAATGTGGGCGGGCTCCTGCTTGTGGGTTTATTCGGAGGTTATGGGATCCGGTTTGCAGAGACACTGGCCCTGATGGAGGAGGACGCTGCCCACAGGATGGGCAAGCAGGTCCGCAATGGGAAAAAACCCATCGTGGTCCACAGCCTTTACGCCTCCAAGAATTCCCATTCATTGGACCTCCTGCGGTATTACAACATCCCTGTCCACGATTCACTGGATGCCGCCTGCAAGTGTATCGGGGTCCTGTCCGAACGGGGCAGTTACCTCAAAGAATACCATGAGAAGGTGAATTTCGTCCTGAACTGGCGGGCCAAGGCAAAGCCGGAGGGGGAAAAGGTCATCCAGAGGGCCAGGGAGGAAGGCCGAACCTTCCTTCTGGAGCATGAGGCCAAGGCCCTTCTCCAAATCCACGGGGCCCCGGTCTCCAAAGATATGATGGCCTGTAGCGCGGATGAGGCCGTGAAGTTGAGCAAGAAGGTAAACGGGCCTGTTGCGCTAAAGATAGTGTCACCGGACATCCTTCATAAGACAGATGCAGGAGGGGTCCGACTCAATCTCCGGACCGAGGAAGAAATCCGCTGTGGCTTTGAGCAAATCGTGGAAAATGCAAAAAGGCATCGCCCGGGTGCGGATATCCGCGGGGTCCTGGTCAGCCCCATGGCACCGGCCGGACTGGAAGTGATTATCGGGACCAAAACCGATGATCAGTTCGGACCCATCATCATGTTCGGTATCGGCGGGATCATGGTAGAAGTCCTCCACGATGTCTCCTTCAGGGTGCTGCCCATATCCTCCACATCGGCCAAGAAGATGATGACCGAGATCCAATCCGCTCCCATGCTCGACGGTTTCAGGGGAAACCCTCCAACAGACAAAAAGGCATTGAGGCGGTTGTTGGTGACCTGCTCGGATATCATGGAGGCCTACCCTGACATCCGCGAGATGGATCTCAACCCCACCATAGCCTATGAAAAGGGAGCAAGAATCGTTGATGCGAGGATCATCCTGCGCTGATCTCCTTTTACCCACCACATGGCATGTCTTATGGGAATGAAGCGGGTACCCTGTCACGGATTTTTTAGCAGGCCTTTTCTTCCCCTGGCCCCGCCTTTCTGATTCTGCATCCGATCGCCTTTAGATTGGGCGTGCCGAACTCCTTTCCCAGATTGCCTGCGGACGTGAGCATGTTGAAGTTGGACTTACGCCATTCATACTGGGAGCGGGGGTCCTCTTCGGGAAACCACCAGCCATAGGATGCGTGGATTACTTTTGGATGAACGGAAGCGGTCAGATGGGCAACCTGCCTTATCTCTCCGAACCTTGTTTCAATCAAAACGGTATCGCCCTCCGCAATTCCATATTGCCCGGCTGTATCGGGATGAATTTCCACCTTTGCATCCGGCCGTTTTTCTCTCAGCCTATCAAGCCACCTATAAGAAGAATGGAGGTAGTACCGGCTCTTGGAACTTGTGAGGACCAATGGATACTTTGGATTATCATCTTCCGGCAGTCCCTCAAAGCAGGGAAGTGGCGGCAGGCCATATTTTTCTGCCGAGCTCAACCTGAGTTCCACCTTGCCCGTTGGGGTCCTGAACCCCTTTTCTTCATAAAGCCTGAACCGTTCGGGGCCTTTCAGGTAACCCTTTTCTACAAACTGGGCATAGGTAAGACCGCTAGGCCCCAGTACGTCCTCGAGAAACCGGTGATAGTCGTCGTACCAGTACTCTGGGGGGCTGATGCGCTTGCCCAGCTCATTCATGATCTTCATATCGGGCCAGCATTCTTCAGGGGGATCAATCACTTTGGGTCTGGCCAGGATATAGCCGTGACCAAGGCCGTAGTGCCCGATATCGTCCATCTCGAACTGGGTTGCCGCCGGCAGGACAATATCTGCCATGGCCGCTGTAGGGGTCATGAAGATGTCCGCCACTGCCACAAACTCCAGTTTCTTAAACGTCTCATACGTGAGTCCGCTTTCGGCATAGGACATCATGGGGTTGGCGCACATGGCATATAGCCCTTTTACAGGATATGGATCCTCTTCAAGCACGGCCCTTCTGAAATAGGCAGGTGGCACGGTCATGAACCGGGGAATAACGCCGTGATAGGCGCTAATCATCTCCTTTCTCTTTTCCGGTATGAGGTCGGCGCGGACAAACTGCCCCAGTTTCATGATCTTGGGGTCCTTGGCATGCACATTGCCGCCAGGTACATCCAGATTCCCGCAAATGGCCATCAGGCAGATCAATGCCCGGGTGATATCAAAGGTATGGATATTGTGCTCAATGGGATTCCCCCATTGGATCACGGCCGGTTTGGATTTCGCATACACCCTTGCACCCTGCCTGATGCTATCCGGGGACACCCAAGTGATTTCCGAAACTTTTTCGGGCGTGTATTCCTTTACGTGATCTACCAGATCCTGGAAGCCGTAAGTCCACTTTTCTACAAATTCCCTGTCGTATAGCGACTCTTCAATGATAACGTTCAGGAAACCCAGGGCCAATGCGTGGTCTGTCCCCGGGCGTAACTGGAGCCAGTGTTCCGCTCTGTCCGCCAAAGGAATCCTTCGCGGATCTATGATCATAAGTTTTGTCCCCTCACTCACCTGGTGAAGAAGAAGACTGCATATCTCTCCTTCCTCATTGGTGCTGGTAATGTTGCTCCCCCACAAAACCGCTAAGTTGCTCTTGTGATGAAAGTCTGCCACCGGATAGAATCCACAGGTATGTACGCCTGTGATCTCCCTGGGTGCATGGCAAACGTCCTGGGAGGCCACCACATTGGGAGATCCGAAAATATTGGCGAGGCGAATCAGGACAAAATGCTCAAGGCCTTTGGGCATGCCCACCCCAAATGCAACCGCCCTGGCGCCATATTCCTCTTTGATGGCACTGAATTTATCGGCAATCTCACCAAGGGCCTCTTCCCATGAAATCCTTTCCCATTTTCCTGCCCCCCGCTCCCCTGCCCTTCTCAGCGGATGCCTGAGTCTATTAGGGTGGATGAGCTTCTCAGGCGATGCCAGCCCTTTCATACATACATAGCCTTTGTTCAAAAATCCCTCTGGATCACCTTTCACTTTCACGATCCGGTTGCCCTCGACCCTCACCAAGAGGGCGCATCCGCCATGGTCCATTCTTGCACAATGTGTTCTTACCCATCGAATATCTCCTGCCATCCGAATAAATCTCCTTTTGTTTCTAAATCCTTTTTTTCGTCTTTCGCTTCCTCATATCATTAAAGTAGGGCCATAAACAACATTGCTTTTCTTGATATACTGAAACGGCCAGCTGATAGCACAAAAAACCCTATCCCCCCTGGAGGGGACAGGGTTTTTGAGGAAAGGGGGGTACAGGTCTGTTACTTGGTCCTCGGCAACACCTCCGGCGGCTTATTGGTATTGCCCGTGGCATTTGGGTAGTCCGTGGCCTTGTAAGCCTTTCTGTTGTGTTTAATCAGATCACGGGCAAGTTCCATGAAGTCATTGAACCTTTCCTTGCAATCATAGAACCCATGCCACCAGGAATAGTCGGGGGCCATCATCGCAACGCCCATCCTGGCACGGCGGCCCTCATGGTGCCAGAGGTAATAGAAATCCAGCTCCGGCCTCTCATCGAAAAATTTGGACTTATCAAGGAGCCCTTTGTCGTAAAGATCCTTCAACATCTTCTTGGCAGGTATGAAGTATGCCTCGTTGTACTCCTTGACCGTCTGGTCAAGCCGCTTGTAAAAGTTCTCCACCCATAGCTTGCTGTGGCACTGCATGCATATGGCAGCCATTTTTTTCCGTTCCACCTGCCAGTCGGTCTTGGCCGGGAACGGTGGAAAATCCTGCGGATGCATGGATTTGGGCGCCTGGAGCTCCCAGGAAAGCCTTTCTGTCACGTCATGGGTGGTAAGCACTGGGCCTGCCCCCGACATATGACAGGAGGCGCATACCGGGGCACGATAATCCACACCCGCGGTCCAGGTTCCCGGGGCGGCATTCCAGTTATAGTTGTCACCATGGGCGGTGTATATATCCCCGTGCTTTGATTCCATGAAAATTTCGATCTGCGGATGATCCGGTCCCAGGTGGCACTGACCGCAGGCCTCCGGCTTTCTGGCCTCCATTACTGAAAACATGTGCCGGGTATGGCAGCTGGTACATGCGCCCCGGCTGCCGTCCAGATTGATCCTCCCCACACCTACGCTGGGCCAGGTTGCGGCGTCCAGTTTGCCATCTTTCATCTTCAATATGGTTCCATGGCAGTGGAGACAGCCGTTAGTCCTCTCGTTGTCGCTGTTCATGCCTTTGTTGAGCCATGGATCCACTTTCCAGATGATCTCCAGGGTGTTGGCATGCTTGCTCCGGCTGTATTGCTTGGCCTCGTCAGGATGGCAACGGGAGCAATCCTTAGGCGTTACCACAGCCGAAATGGGGACCTTGTATTCCTTGGTGCCATAAGGCCGGTCCGAACGCTCGTACTGCTTGTAATGCTCCTTGCTCACATCCGGATCGAACTCTTCAGCCTTGTGGCAATCAAGGCAGGTGATATTGGCGCTTGCATGCCGACTGTGAGACCAATCGACAAATATGCCGGGGTTTTCCTTCTTGTGGCACTCGATACAGGCGACCGCCTCCTTCGGCATACTGCGCTCTATCCTGAACTCCTTTTCCTTGGCCTGGTTCTTGGCTGTCTGGGCATCAGCCACCAGCGCTCCGGCCACCAAGAGCCCTCCCAGGCCGCACATCAGTGACGCAGCTAATATGACCTTCTTCATCATTCTCCCCCCTCCCACTAAAGTTGAAGGTTTGCAATACACGATTGCGGGCCCTACAGCCCTAAACCCCTATAAGTATCGCGATACTGCTTGTATTGATAAATGGCCCGTGCCCTGTGCACCAGATCCCTGTGGCAGTCTACGCACCGTTTTTCGTAGCCTGCCCTGGCATACACCACTGCACGGTGAGCCAGCATGGCCCCCCGTTTGTCCGGGATATAGAGCAGGTTTCGGTGACACTTCTGGCACTGCTGGTTTGTAAAGGACGCATAGGCATTTTCACGGGCCTTTGAGTGATCGTACTCGGACCCGATGAAATGAATGATGATATCTTTAATGCCATGAGCGGTCTTGGAATAAAAAAAGTTGAAAGTGTCATGGGGCGCAGGAAGATGGCAATCCATGCAATCGGCCACAAATCCCTGGGCGTTATTTACATGGGTGGAGGTCTTCCACGTGTTATAGGCAAACTGAATTTCGTGGCAAGATGCGCAAAACTGGGGTGTGGAGGTACGCACCATAGTATAGTAGGAAATGCTAAAGAGGGGGAAAGCGATGATAATCCCGATAATAATGAATACAAACCCTTTGAGGTAGGTTTTCATGAATACCCCCGTCCAATGGGTCACTCAATCAGAAGGAATCTATCGAATTATGTTAGTATAATTATTTTTTTAGCACAATTTGGCGTAATCGTGTGGTAAAATAATGTAAAAAAACTGTAAAATTTTTTGAGATCTGATCCCATTTGACCTGGGGCCCCGGTTTGAACATGTAAATAGTGCCTCATCCCAACGGGCTTATATGCTTTCCATTATAAAAAACAGAATTGCCCTCAAGTATCTGGTCACCACCGCAATTACCGTGACCCTGATATTCACGGCTCTATTCATCTGGATTTCCCGAAAGCAGAAACAATTTGTTTTGGATCAAATCAAAACCCAGGCCATAATACTTCACAAACAGATTGTTCTGACAAGACAATGGGTCTCGGATCATAATTACATACTGATTGAAAAAACGGGGCGTGTGCATTCAGATCCATTTTTATTAAACCCCGATATTAAAGACATTCATGGGCGGGTCTATACCAAAATCACCCCTGCCATCTTGACCAGACAGCTTTCCGAGTATGCGGAGAAGGGAAAACTGTACTCTTTCAACCTCACCAACGTCCATGCCCTGAACCCCACCAATAAGCCGGATCTGTTTGAGGCTCAGGCGATCCGATTGTTCAAGTCGGGAAAAAAGGGAGGGATCGATCGCATAGAATTCCACGGGAACCAGCCTGTATTTCGGTATGCCGCCCCGCTTTTGATCAGAAAGAGCTGTCTGTCATGTCACAGCAAACAGGATTACAACATAGGGGACGTGGGAGGATGTATCAGTGTTTTCATCCCTATGGGGGAAGCAGAAAAAGCGATCCGGCGGAATAATCTTTTTCTCTTTTTTGCCATGATAGGACTCACCGGCTCGGTCATCCTGGTCCTGTTCTTTTTCGCTCGGGCAATGCTGTTTAAACCCATCGCCGAGATCAAGGACTTTACCAGGAAAATCAGAATGGAAGAGTTCGAAGGAGTCAAGGATACGGATGGAGACGAACTCAAGGAATTCGCAAGCCTCTGCTACCTCATTGATAACAAGCTTAAGAACCAACACATGGAACTGGAACAAAAGATAGCCGAGGCCACAAAAGACCTTTCTCTTACAAACCGCAAGTTGGAACAGGCCGTTGCCGAATTGACGCATCTCAATCGGGCAAGAACCGAGTTTTTCACGGACATCTCCCATGAAATCAGGACCCCGTTGACCTCTATCAAAGGCGCTATAGATATCTTGTTGAGAAAGGCTTCATGCAATGATCCTTCCTATTTGGAAATCATCAAGAAAAATACCGACTATCTGATCAATACCTTTGTGGATATTCTCGATTATTCCAAGATTGAGGCGGGGCGGCTCGAGCTGGAAATCAAAGAGGAATCTTTGACGGCAACGGTGACCGATGCCATAAGAACGCAGCAGGCCGTTGCCCAGAAAAGAGGCATTCGGCTGCAAGTAAATGCTCAGGGAGAGATTGTTCTTCCGATGGACAGCAGAAGGATATACCAGGTCATGACGAACCTCATCTCCAATGCCATAAAATTCTCTCCGGACAATGGCACGATCATAATCACGGTGAGTCCGCAGGATCATTCAGCAGAGGTCTCCGTTGAGGACCAGGGCCCCGGCATACCGAAGGCCGATCGTGAGGCTATCTTTAGGAAATTTTATCAGCTTCCCCAGCAGAAACATGCGGCTGACATAAGCAAGGGCTCTTCAGGGATCGGCCTGGCCATATGTAAAGGCCTCGTAGAAGCACACGGGGGAAAGATCTGGGTTGAAAGTGAAACCGGATCCGGTAGCAAATTCGTGTTTACATTGCCGCTGTGAGGCAATTCTTAACCTAAATGCCACAAACGTGGCTCATCCCGCAGGGGGCCTCCATGCGTAATTTTAGACTCCTCCTGGTGGACGATGATCAGGATATCCTGAAAATCTTGAAAGACAACCTGGAATTGGACGGGTATCGCGTAATTACCTCCTCCTCAGGCAAGGAGGCCTTAAGCCTCTTTGAGAAAGAGGAGATCGATCTCATCGTGCTGGACCTCATGCTTCCGGATATGGATGGCATCCAGGTCTGCCGGGCCGTGAGGACGAGGTCTCATATCCCTATCATCATGCTTACGGCCAAAGATGGACTCACGGATAAGGTACTGGGTTTGGAGAGCGGTGCAGATGACTATTTGATCAAGCCTTTCGACTACCTGGAGCTTGAGGCCAGGATAAAAGCATGCCTTCGCAGGACCCGCCCGTTCTTTCCTACAAAAGAGGTCCTGAAACAGGCGCACATCCAACTGGACCCTAATACCCGAACTGTGGTGGTCAACACCAGGCAGATCACCCTGACGAGAAAGGAATTCGACATCCTCATGCTACTAATGGAAAATGCGGGCAGGGTACTGGAAAGGGAATGGATCAAAAAGGAACTATGGCCAGAAGAAAAACTCTATAGATGGAGCAGGACCATTGATGTCCATATTCAGCATCTCAGGGCGAAGCTGGAAGAAAACCCCGATCAACCCCGATATATTGTAACCGTCCCCGGCGTGGGGTACATGTTTAGCCTCCCGGACCCGAACGGGCATTGAATCGATCATCGCCTAACAGGAGGCCGCGCGAGAGAAAAATTGTTAGCTCCTGTCCAGGACTTCTCTTACTTTTTTTAGCATATCCACGAGTCGATAAGGCTTACCGATAAACCCCACAGCACCGGAGTTCATGGTCCTTTTTACTTCCGCATTCTGCGAATAACCGCTGGCAATGATAACCTTGGCCGCTGGATTGATCTCGAGTAGCTTTTCGAGACACCGATGCCCCCCCATCCCAGGCATATTCAAATCGAGGACTATGAGGTCAATCTCCTTATTTCCGGCTCTGTAAACCTCTACGGCCTTCTCCCCGCTCTCAGCTACGAACGTGGTGTACCCGTATTGTTCCAGCATATCCCGGCCGATCTCCAGGATATACTTCTCATCATCCACCAGCAGAATGGTTTCTTTGCCCCCTGCGATGTGGTTTTCCCGATCTTCTTCCATCTCCTCTTCAACAATGCTCTCCAGCGCCGGGAAATATATCTTAAAACAAGTTCCCTGCCCTTTTTGGCTCTCACAGGTGATATAGCCCCTGTGGCTTTTAACAATGCCATATACCATAGCCAGCCCCAGCCCTGTGCCCTTGCCGGTCTCCTTTGTTGTAAAAAATGGTTCATAGATGTGATCCAAGATCTCCTTATCCATGCCGCACCCTGTATCAGTTATGCTCAACATGGCATAGGACCCTGGAATGGCGCCCGGATGCGCCCTGCAAAATGCATGATCCAAGGTAACGTTTCTCGTCTCAAAGCTCAGTTTACCGCCATCCGGCATGGCATCCCTGGCATTGACGCCCAAATTCATCATGATCTGTTCGAGCTGCACGGGATCCGCATTGATAATCTCCAGGTCTCTTGACAGGTGGAGTTCGATTGTCACCATCCTGGGAATTGTACGTTCCAGGAGCCTGACGACCTGTTCCACTTCATGGTTAAGATCAACGGGCCTAAGCTTGCTCTCCACTTTCCTCCCGAAAATAAGGAGCCTCCTCGTTAACTCACCCGCCCTCTCGGCCGATTTCTGGATGGCTTCGAGTTTTCCATAATCTGGATCATCGCGCGATTTCCCCATCATCAGAAGCTGGGTGTAACCCGATATGGCCTGGAGGATATTATTGAAATCATGGGCCACCCCGCCTGCTAAAGTGCCGATGGCTTCCATCTTGTGGGCCTGGAGGAGCTGGGCCTCCAACTCCTTTCTCTCAGAAATGTCCCGCAGTGTCACAAGCATACCTGCAGGACGTCCTTTATGATCATCGTATCGAGAGGCGCTTATGCTGATATCCAGCAACCGGCCATCCTTGGTATAACGCTTGGTTTCGAACCCCTGACAAGGCGTCCCATTTTCCACAAGATCCCGAATAATCTCCATGGTCTTTTCTCTTTCACTTTCGGGAACAAAGGGGATACGCTTGCCTATTACCTCCTCGGCGCTCCATCCGAAAAGCCGGGAAAACGCAGGGCTGACATACTGGGTGTTGCCCTCCAAGTCGTAAATCACTATGGCATCGGCAGAGGAGTGAATCAGGGAACGATATACCTCTTCAGCCCTCTTTGACTCTTCGTAAAGCCTCTTGAACTTCTTCTCGCTCTCGCGAAGCGCCTGCTGTGCCTCTTTGAGATTGGAGATGTCCTCATAGATTCCATAGGCCCCGACCACTTTTCCCTCAATGATGACTGGAACGCCATAAAACTCCACATCTATCAGGGTTCCGTCTTTCCTGTAGCGCCTCCCGGAGCCATGGATCGGCTCCCCTTCCATGGTCCTCTTCGTATATGAAACAGCTTCCTCCAGATGCTCCTGACCGCCAATAATACGGTCCAGTTTTTTGCCCTTCATCTCGTGTTCTTCAAATTGAAACAGTTTCTCAAAATACTTGTTGCATGAGACAATCTCGTGGTTTTCATTAACAGTAACAATGGCCAGTGAACTATGCTCAATCAGAGACTCCAGGCGTTTCTTCTCAAGCCTCAGATTCTCCTCCGCAATCCTGCGCTCGTTGATTTGCAGGAGAAGCCTTTCATTGGCTTTTCTAAGATCGGCAGTGCGCTCGGAAACCAGCTCCTCAAGCCGATCACGATGCCCCTTCAGGTCCTCCTCCACCTGTTTGAACCCTGTGATGTCCCGACTGTATACAGCAACAAGCACCACTTTACCGTTCCGGTCGAATACAGGATACAGATGGGTGTCAAGCCATCTCCCCTCTCTCCTGTCTTCATAATGGACAGCCTTTCCGGAACTGACAGTCCGATCATGGTAGGCCTTCCTATTTTCGGCAATATCCGGCGGGAAAAGCGCAAATGCATTCGAGCCGATCAATTCATCCGCGCTTTTTCCAAATGCCTCAGCCGCCGTGCTGTTCAAGGCAAGGATCACTCCTTCTCTATCCAAGAGCAAAGCCCTGTCAGGGATTGCATTGAGGAGTACACGCGCCGTTTCTTCACTCTTGCGAAGTTCCTCTTCCAGCCGATCGCGTTCGATGGCCTTCTTTTCCAGATCCCTGACCTTTTCCAATAGCTCCTGCGGGGATGCTTGAACTGACATGGCCCCTTTCCTTTCTCCGCGCCGTTTCGGACGATAACAATATAATGGAAAATCAAAGTCTATAAAAGCTCTTTCGGAATCTTTTTACAAGTCTTTTAGGAAATGAATTAGGGGAAGGAGAACCCGCGTCATGGAACCCGAAACGAACCATCACGCAATGAGCTCGGCGGGATAGAGCACACTGGGCACAGCGGGTTTTTTAGGCAAGGGAGACAAGGAATGTTAGGATGTTTTATTCAACGTTTTCAGCCCACCTCATATGCACCCTTTTCCAGGATCTCACCCCTTGGGCTGATTACGACCTTTTCCATGGGGATATCCTTTCCCGCCATCTCCATGGCCTTCTTCAAAATCATGGGTAGCCCGGAGCAGCAGGGGACCTCCATAATCAGGACCGTTACGCTCCTGATCCCGGCCGACCGAAAGATGGCGGCAAACCTCTCAATGTAATCCTCGACATCATCAAACTTGGGACATCCAACCATTACCACCTTCCCCCTGACAAAGTCCTGGTGGAAATTCGGATAGGCGACAGGGGTGCAATCAGCCGCCACCAACAGGTCTGCCTCTTTTAAAAAGGATGCTGTGGGAGGCACCAACCTTATCTGCACGGGCCAGTGGGAAAGGGCCGATTCAGCGGTTTGCTGGACGGTGGGCACATTGGCAACCTCACATGATGCCGAGGGGATGAAGCTCTGCAACTGAGTGGAAGGGCATCCGCATGCAAGTGTTGCCTCCTGCCGGCTTTCCTTTACGGCCTTTGATGCCAGGTATTCTTCCACGGCCTCCTCGTCAAAATCCTCGGCTTCCCGCTCAATGACCCTTAACGCCCCGGTGGGGCACTCTCCCAGACATGCCCCCAAGCCGTCACAGTACTTCTCGGCCACCAGTCTGGCCTTGCCGTCAATCACTTCAATGGCCCCTTCAGCGCAGCTTGGCACGCACTGCCCGCACCCGTCGCATAACTCTTCATCAATTTCGATTATTTTTCTCATCACTTTCATTGCTTACTCCTCAGCAAGATCTCCCTCGCAACGGCCTTGCCACTTTCCGTCAGAAACGATTTCTCAATCACCTTTTCAAGATGCTCCGGCGGGCTTGGCTGCTCTTTCTGATTTTCCTCAAGGTTGACGATCAGGTCTGCATCGTAAAGACACTTGAAATTGACCGTCTCCTCGGCCCTGGGATGATGATGGTGACCCACTATATCACAGACTTCTTCAATCAAATCCTCTCTTGCGCCCAGTTTGGTCAGGATCTCCTTTGCTATAGGCGGCCCTTCCTCCTCCTGATATCTGGCGGCTGTGCTCCGGTGTTTTCGCTCGGCCTCCTTGATGCCAATGTCATGAAGGTATGCCGCCATCAAAACTACCGCCAGATTGGCTCGCTCCTCCCGGCCGATCTGCTCGGCATGCCGTGCCACCCTAATGGCATGTCCGATCCGTTTGAAATCCTGTTTGAAGTAGCGCTTCATCTCAATGGCCACGCGGTCCTTGAGCAAATCCTCCTTTTGGGCGATAAGCTCAGGGGGGAGGTTCCCGATGCACTGCTCCGCAAAAGGACAATATGAAGCGCACCCGAAGTCCAGTTGTGGATTGAGGAACCGATGGCCACATTTGGAACACTTCCGCGTGGTGTCATCCTTGAAAAATTCCACCTTATGTCCACACTCCGGACATCTTGCTTCAAATATGGCATCCGACTTCCAAAACTGAGTGTCTTGCCCTGGGCATTTCATAATGGTTCCCCCCGCCATGGAAACTTGAAGCCGAGGATATCATTACATCCCCAGCTTCAAGTTCCAGGTTTGGGTTTCAAACAAGCATTACCTCCCCGCCATCATTGCTTCAATGTCCTCTTCAACCGTCCCTATTTGCTTGATGTCAAATTTATCAACCAGCACATTCAGCACGTTCGGAGATATGAACGCGGGCAGTGTAGGACCGAGGCGTATACCCTTGACCCCGAGGTAAAGAAGGGCGAGAAGAACGGCTACGGCTTTCTGCTCATACCACCCGATATCAAAAGATATGGGGAGCTCATTGATATCATCAAGGCCGAAAACTTCTTTCAACTTGAGGGCGATCACAGCAAGAGAATAACAGTCATTGCATTGTCCCGCGTCAAGCACCCTGGGAATTCCTCCGATATCCCCCAGATCCAGCTTGTTGTAGCGATATTTTGCGCACCCGGCCGTAAGGATTACCGTATCTTTCGGGAGCGCCTTTGCAACTTCGGTAAAATATTCCCTGCTCTTGTGGCGACCATCGCAACCGGCCATAACGATGAATCTCTTGATGGCACCCGATTTCACCGCCTCGACAACCTTGTCCGCCAGAGCAAGAACCTGGTTATGCGCAAAGCCTCCCACGATCTTGCCCGTTTCAATCTCAACAGGGGGGGCGCATTTTTTTGCTACCTCTATGACCTCGGAGAAGTCTTTCGTCCCCCCCTCCGGCCTGTCCGGGATATGCTTTGCCTCAGGATATCCCACCACTCCCGTGGTGAACAACCTGTCAAGATATGTGTTGTCCTTCTTAAGGGGAACAAGACAATTCGTGGTCAATATAATCGGGCCGTTAAAGCTTTCAAATTCCTTGTTCTGATGCCACCAGGAACTCCCGTAATTGCCTACAAAATGATCATACTTCTTGAATTCCGGATAGTAATTGGCAGGAAGCATCTCACCGTGGGTATAGACATCAATCCCCGTGCCTTCGGTCTGCTTCAGGAGCTCTTCCATGTCCTTCAAGTCATGTCCGCTGATAAGGATGCCGGGATTGTTTCTGACACCGATATTGACCTCGGTGATCTCGGGGTGTCCATAGGCCGAGGTGTTGGCTTCATCAAGAAGCGCCATGGTTGAGACCGCCATCTCACCAGCCTTCATCACCATTCCGACCATTTCATCCACGGAGAGATCCTTGGTGGTGGAAGCCAATGCTTCCATGAGGAACGCATAAATCTCATCTTTTTCGTATCCCAGAATCGCCGCATGGTCTGCATAGGCGGCAATCCCTTTGCACCCGATGATCAGGAGCTCCCTCAGAGACCTGGCATCCTCATTTTCCGTTGCGAGTACACCCACTTGCCTTGCTTTCTCGTGGAATTCCGCCTCGTCCTCCGAATACCACACCGCGGAATCATGCAGTTCTCCTGAAAAATCCTCTCCGTTCTTTTCCTTGTACGCGGCCAGAAATTTCCCTTTGAGATCTTCGCGGACTTTCAGGGCCTCTTTTATGCGGTCGATAAACCAGTCATTCTTCCAGTTCACATTGGTAATCGTTGAAAAAAGCGCCTGCGCAACGAACAGCCCCGCCTCCTTGTCCACGATCCCCAATTCTTTTGCCTTTTCACCGTAAATGGAAATACCCCTCAGGACATAGATCAACAGGTCCTGGAGATTGGCAAGTTCCTCCGGTTTCCCACAAACTCCCTTTACCGTACAGCCTTGATTCTTGGCTGTCTCCTGACATTGAAAACAAAACATGATCATCCTCCTTGATTCTTGATTATTGCAACCATGAAATTCCAGTTTGAGTCCAACCTTGCTCCAATCTTTCGGTTAAGTTAACATTATAAACCTTTGCGTTCCTTGACCTAAGTCAATATTTTGCTTTTTCTTCTTTCTTCAACAAATTTTCCTCTCCGGTACGCTCCAAAACGACGCCGAAACGCTCCCCCTTTTTGCAATGCCGTTGGTAATGATCCAGGCAGCACTCAAGAAGACCCGGAATATTTGCCGCGGCGTAAATCCCGGGCAGTTCGGTCCCCAACCTGGGATGCCTTCCCAGCTTGCCTCCCACCAAAATGCGATAACCCCTCTCTCCTTCCTCAAGTGTCCCGGTGGGGCAGGCCTTAACACACTGGCCGCAGTAAAGGCATCTGTGATAATTGATGGATGGGCCATTTCCGTTTAGGGATATTGCACCCTCTTTGCAGGCCTCCAAACAGGCCATGCATTGACTGCAGGGTTCATCTGAAATCATGGGGCGTGAAGCGCCGATGAATCCCACATCCGCGATCTGGGGGCGGGAACACGCATTGGGGCAATCTGCCACGGAGACACGAAACTCATGGTGCATCTTTAGGGGGCCTCCCACCCGTTCCTCCAAAAAAGCTTTGAGGTTCCTGCGGGAAAGCCTTTTTTCCAGCTCCTCTGGCAGGCCATCGGAAATCACCGCGCGGTTGGGGCAGCCACCCGGCCCAAAACAGGTCTCCACCTGAAAACCCTTGACCTCTTCTTGCATGCGATCCAGGAACCGTTTCTGGCAAGCGGTGACATGTGCCATGGTAACTTCACGGGCACCGGAACGGGCAGCCTCTTCTTCGACCCGTTTCTTTACGCGCTTTCTCACGAAAAACGGCACTCGGCCCAGGGCTTTTTCCGCATCGCTTCGCCACTTCATCGCCACTGCCCTTTCACTGTAAGTATATTCTTTTTTATCGGATCTTTCACCGAAAATACCTTGACTTAGGTCAAAACCCCCTTAAAAAATCCCATCTCAACTCCGAGCCCTGACCTCCGAACCTGGA
>JAOZOW010000128.1 GCA_029933075.1 Deltaproteobacteria bacterium
AGAAAAGGCGCTCCGGCTGGCCCCGAAGAACGTGAGAGCCCTGACACTTTCAGGTGGCCTCAAGATACTGGAAAGGGATGCCAGGGGCGCCGAAGAGGCCTTCAAGAAGGTCACCGAACTGGCCCCCAAGTACGCCCCCGGATATGTCCGGCTCGGCCTCCTTTACTACCTGACAAGACGCAGCGCCAAGGCCCTGAGGTCCCTGGAAAAGGCCCTTGAGGCCAACCCATTTCAGATGGATGCCTTAGGTCTGATGGTCAACATCCTTATCAGGGAGAAAAACTACGAAAAGGCCCTTGAGGCCTGCAGGAAGCAGGAGAGCAAAGTCAAGGGCAGGCCCGCCAGTCTGTCCCTCATATCATTCCTGAAAGGCAATGTGTTTCTAAAAAAAGGCGATACCGGGCTGGCCATTGAAAGTTACAAAAAGGCCATCGAGATCGATCCCAATGTGCTGGCCCCCTATGTGGCCCTTGCCAGGATCTATGCGCGGGAAGGCAAGCGCGAGGAGGTAATCGCCCAGTACGAGACGATCCTGAAAAAGAACCCCAAGTATGTGCCCGGGTACATGGCCCTTGGCGCCCTTTACGACCAGCAGGGGGACGCGAAGAAGGCGGAGGGCTATTACAGGAAGGCCCTTGAGATCAGGAAGGATTTTGGGCCGGCGGCCAATAACCTGGCGTGGAATCTGGTCCAGCAGGGAGGCAACATCGACGAGGCACTTGGCTATGCGCAGGTGGCCAAGGAACGCATGCCCAAGAGTTCCGCGGTTATGGACACTTTGGGCTGGATCTATTACCTGAAAGGGAGTTATTTAAACGCCATTTCCGAACTGCACGACAGTGTGGAAAAGGACCCTGACAATCCGGTGATCAATTATCACCTGGGCATGGCATATTACAAGAACAACCAGCCGGTCGCTGCCAAGGAATATCTTGAGAAGGCCCTGAAGCTCAGCACGGATTTCAAGGGCGCGGACAAAGCCCGGAAGGTCCTTGAAGAAATAAAAACCCCGGCTTCCTAATGAAGCACTTCCCTTACAGGATATTATTTGTCTGTATTTTTTTCCCACCGGTATGCTATATTTTTACGCTCCAGGTCCTGGAGGGATACTTTCAGAGGCAGGAGATAGCCCAGCTCAACCGCCTGCTCATACAGCATTACGATGCCCTGTACGAGGGCCAGTACACGGTGAAAGAGGAAGTCAGCCGCAATATCAGCGACTATCTGAGCAGGGACATCAAGTTTCGAGTGGGCGTTACAAGCCAGATCCTGGTAAAAACCAGAGACGATCGCATCCTTTACCCCGCGCAATTCGGCGGTCAGGCAGGCGGCGAGTATTCGGAGCTCCAGAGCCGCTCCCTCAATTTTGTGGAAGTGGCCCAGGAGAACTACCGTATACTGAATGAAGGTCTTATCCTTTCCGTGGCCGTCCAGATCAGGCACAATAGCTGGTTGTCCAACAGCATCCTGCTCATTTATGTTTTCACTTCTCTCCTGATTCTTCTTAGGTTTGTTAAGAAAGGAATCAGGGAGTTCGAAAAGGAGGAAAGGGAACAGAAGGAGATCATAGAGGATCTTTCCGAACGGTTGAGGGTTGAAGAGTCGCGCCTCAAACAGGTGGAGTCCAAAGAGGAGGTCTATCTGCAAAAAATCGCCCGGCTTAACAAGGAAAAGAAGGACCTGAGCAGGGATGTGGACGAATTCCTTGAAGAGGTGGAACAGCTCGAAGAGGGCCTGAAGGACCAGAGGAGCCTGAAAGAGGAACTGGAGCGGGAGGTTGCCAGGTTGAGAGATGAACTGGGCCAGGTCAAGGACAGGCTCCACAGGCCCAGACAGAAAAAGAAACAGGTCGAGGCCGTCGCAAAAAGATTCAAAGTGCTTTACAAGAATTTGACCTTCACGGAGAGGGCAATCGAGGGGTTTTTGTCCCTTACCGATGAATTTCAGTTGAAGGCGGAAGAGGTGATTCATAAGCTCAATGAGGGGGCCTCCCAGGTGTCGGTCAAGCGAAAGGTCTTTGGCAGGGGGGGGAAGATGAACGTTCTGGAAACGCAGTTTTCCTATTCGGGGAGGATCTATTTTCAAAAAGACTCCCGACCGAAGACAAGGGTTCTTGCCATCGGCACCAAGAATACGCAGGACCAGGACCTGGCCTTTATTGAGCGGGCAAAGGAGTAGATTGCCCATTCAGTATTTAAATGACAGAAAACCTTTGAGCATCACACAAGAGGGAGAATGGATAAAGAGCCGAAGAAGACAATTCTGGTAATCGAGGATGACGCGGATGTGCTTTCCATGATCGTCCGGCACCTGAAGCATCTGGGCTACCACGTGTTGACCGCAACGGATGGGATGGAAGGGTTGAAGATGCTTGGATCAGGCGGTTTCGACCTGGTGATCACTGACATTGTCATGCCCTACGTGAGCGGCGTGGGCGTGGTGAGCGCCCTCAAGCAGAAAAGGCCGGATATTCCGGTGATTGCGATCACAGGTTTTGGAAAGGAACCCGAGGCCGCTGCAATGGAAAAGGAGGCGGACCTCGTGCTCGCAAAGCCTGTAAAGATGTCGGTCCTCAAAGATAATGTGGCCAGGCTCCTTGAGAAGGAGGCGCCCTGATAGGTCCCATTTTCCTGAAAAAATCGAGTGGTGCCCGTGGGATGCATCTTCATACGTCCTGAGGAGGATGAGATATGACAAAACTCCACATCATTCATGGCCCCAACAAGGGGAGTTCCTTTGAACTTAAGGGCCCTGTCACCTATGTGGGACGTTCGCCTGAAAATGATATTCAGATAAAGCACCCTTCTGTTTCCCGGAGGCACCTGAAGATTCTCAGAAAAGGGGGCAAGTATTTTGTCGTTGACCTCAGGAGCACCAATCACACTTACGTGGATGGGGAATTTGTCAGCCCCGGCAAGGAACATGAAGTGGGAGAAGGGCTCCCTATCACCATCGGCAAGGTATTGATCAGTATCGGTGAAGCCCCCGGTGAAGGCACTGCTGCGGGGGATGAAACCATGGTGCTTCCCGATGAGTTTTCCCAGACAGCCCTTTTTGCCGCATACCGGGACCGGCCCGAGACCAGTATAAGAAACCTGGAACTGATTTACAAAGTATCCAATGCGCTTGTCCAGTCCCTGGATATCACGGAACTTCTCCAGAAGATCATGGACTATCTTTTCGAATTGCTGACCAGGATCGACAGGGGCGTGATCCTCCTTGTGGACCAGAAAACGGGCGAGCTTGAATCCATAGCTTCCAGGTCCAAGTATGAAAGCGAGGGTTCGGATGTATGTTACAGCCGCACCATAGTGAGAAAGACCCTGAAAGAAGCCAGTCCGGTGGTGGTACCCGATATGAAGCAGATCGCCCCGAAGGATTTTTCCGACAGCATGGGCGTGATCAGGTCCGTGATGTGCGTTCCTCTGATCAGCAAATCGCAGGTGCTGGGGGTGGTCTATGTGGATTCCGTGGATATGCCCCACGGGTTCCGAAAGGAGGATGTGGCCCTCCTTATCTCACTGAGCAGGTCCGCGGCCGTGGCAATAGAAAACGCCCTGCTCTATTCGAATCTCGAGAAGATAGCCGAGCAGAAGACCGCATCCCTGAGGGAAACCGAAAAGAGGCTGAGGCAAAGCGAGGCCCTGTTCAAGGCCATCTTCGACAATATGCGGAGCGGCGTTTGCGTATACAAGGCCGTCAAGGGCGGGAAGGATTTCGTGATTCTCGATATTAACAGATCGGGCCTCAGGATCGAGGGGGTCAGAAAAAAAAGCGCCCTGGGAAAGAGCGTAACAGCAGTATTTCCTCAGATCAAAGAAACAGGACTCTTTGATGTTCTTTTCAATGTCTGGAAGTCGGGCAAGCCGCAGCGCCGCTCCGTTACCCTGCATGATAGGGAAAAGGTAAAGTCCTGGAGGGAATATTACGTCTACAGGCTGCCTTCAGGGGAAGTGGTGGCCATATTTGATGACATAACCCGCAGGAAAAAGGCGGAGGAAGAGCAAAAGGCCTTGCAGGAGCAGCTCTTCATTTCCCAGAAAATGGAATCCATCGGCGCTTTTGCGGGCGGCACCGCGCATAACTTCAGGAACATCCTCCAGGCCATCTCCGGCAACATCGAATACCTCGAATTGATCCACGGGAAGGATCCACAGGTGAAAGAGGTGGCAAAGAGCGTATATGATTCCGTTGAAAAGGGGGTGGACCTTATCAATAACCTCCTCCACTTTTCCAAGCGGGGAAGGGAGCTCCAGCTTTCGGACCTGAACCTCACCGATGTGATTATGGAGACTTACCGGATCGTGGAAAAGGTGTTCAATAAGAGGATCGAGATCAGGTTGAACGTTGAGCAGGACCTGCCCGTCAGGGGCAATTCCTCGCTCCTGGCCCAGGTCTTCATGAACCTTTTTACCAATGCCAGGGATGCAATGCCGGAGGGGGGCACCCTGCTCGTGGAGGCCCGCAAAGAAGGGGAAAAGGTGGTGGCCGTGGTCTCCGACACCGGACATGGCATGGACAGGGAGACCCAGAGCAAGATATTCGACCCATTCTTCACGCTCAAAGATGTGGGGGAAGGGACGGGCCTGGGCCTGTCAACGAGCCTCGGCATTATCGAACAGCATGGCGGCGCCATAACGGTCTCATCGGCCCCGGGGGAGGGCGCAAGATTTGAGATCACCCTCCCGTTGAGCAGGGGGGCGAGGCCTGCGGAACAGAAGGGTGAAAAGGAGATCATACCCGGCAGGGGCGAAAGGGTCCTCATTGTGGATGATGAGCCGCCTGTGCTGGAGGCCCTGAGCAACCTGGCAAAGAGTCTTGGCTATGAGCCGCTTTCCGTGGCAAGGCCTGCCGATGCCGTCACAAAATACCGCAAGTGGAGCCCCCATGTGGTGCTGATGGACAGGAACATGCCCGAAATGGACGGCGCTACCTGTATCAAAAAGATCATGGAGATAGACCCGGAGGCGCGGGTGGTAATAGTCTCGGGCTACGAGGAAGCGGGCCCGAACGGCATCGATGAAGAGATCAAGGGCCTGATCAAGGGGTACATTACCAAACCCTGCGGCAGGGAGGACCTCAGTCGCATGCTCTCGTTGGTCCTTAAGGGGTAATTAATGCC
>JAOZOW010000129.1 GCA_029933075.1 Deltaproteobacteria bacterium
TCTGGAACAAATTCATGCGAACCAACGATTGTCTGGACATAAGGCACCGGAACTTCCATGCAGTCCTCAGGTCTCGGGCAGCCGGTAAGGCAGCTCTTGGTCTTGACATGGATCTTGAATATATGTTCCTTTTTGATCTTCCGCAGGTGGTTGACATAGCGGAATCCCCGGTATAGGTTGGCTCTTTCAGGAAGACCTGAGATTCTGGCCGCTATCCCGTCAACAGCAATCCTCAGCGTTTTTTTAAGCCATGGGCTGTCATTGATCACCCACGGGCTCGGGCTGTGGACAACGGCTCCAGATCCGAGGTTTATAAACGGCTCACCTATCCAACTTGCCTTGCCCCCGTGGAATGAATTATCCCCAAATCGCGCCCTCTGCCCTATTATCCACCCTACTATATCCACCTCTTCCTTCATGAGGGATAGATCTTCCGAGAACTTCTGTACCTTGCTATCATACTGTTCAACTGTCTTCTGCACTGGCTCAACAGCTTTCTTAATCTCCTCCAATGCCTTTTCCACGGGCTCGAGCCGCTTTTCCTTTTCAGAGGCTAAGGCCTCCAGCGTTTTTCTGGTCTCTTCCGCCTTCTGTATCTCTTCCGACAGGTCTGCTCCTTCCTCAATGCCGTGCAGCGCTGCAATCGCCTTCCTGTGTGACTCCTCTGCCATTGCCTTGGCCGCGTCTTCCAGCTCGCCAAGTGCCGTGTCGATCCCTCCAATACCTGCAACGGTTTTTACAATCGTGGACGCCCCGAAGACTTCACCCAGGCCTGATTCTTCGAGGGCCTTGTCGATTACAAGCTCTTTGACCGTGTCCCCCAGTTTCACCAGCGGGTCCTTGAAGGCCTCGCCTGTTAGAACATCAACGAGCGTCATGCTCAGCTTTCCAATCTCCACAAGCGCCAAGCCAATGCCGGTTACGCTTTTTGCAAGGATCTCCCGCTGAATTATTATTGCCTGAGTGTCATATTCAGCAAGCTCCGAGCTGTTTGGCTCCCTGCCCCTCGCAAGCCTGAAGAGCTTCCTGAAGTTCTCCTCTGTCCTGTTTCTCTTATACCTGTCCCATGCAGCTGCAAGGGGGCCTGCCTTTCGCATCCTGGCAAGCTTGAGGTTGATATTTCTGAGCTCAATCCGCATTTCGGCGATTTCCCGCTTCTTTGCCTCATAATCGTTTTTTGCATTGAGATACACCTGCTCTATTTTGATAGCCCCCTTCTTTAAATCGCCGGACAGCTTGACCATACGAGAATAAGCGGCTTCCAGCCTTCTCAGCTGTTGGTTAAGCCCGTCAACACATTTTTCACCCCCGCTCTCTTTACACGTATTCAGGGCGTTGTGCAGCTTTTTGGCTTGTGATTCAAAGTCCTTTGTGGCTTGCTCCAGTTGCACCAGCGCATTGTCACTTGCCTTTGCATGAGTGGAGTAAGCCAGGGCAAAGATAAAGAACATAGCCCACAAAAAGGAATATCTAAATCTGTACATGTTCCCTCCTGGAGATGAGATGTTTTGCCTCGCCTATTCTCCCGGCTCCAGCTCTGACAGGGCCCCGAGGATCTCCTCAAAGAGCCGCTCCTTGGGGATGAACCTGTCGGCTATGCTCAGGTCCTGCCGGGTGTAGAACTCGCCGCCATACATGGAATAAAGTATCACCTTTGTTGAAGGGACCTTCTGCCTGATCTTCCTTGCCGCCTCAATGCCGCTTTGACCCGGCATCCTTATATCCATGACCACAACATCGGGGGAGAGCCTCTCTGCTGTCTTTACGGCCTCGATCCCGTCGGATGCCTCGCCGAGCACATCGATCCCGGGGACCTCCCTCAGGAAGGCCACGAGGCTCTGCCTGCTGTAGTCGTGGTCATCAACCACGATTATCTTTTGTTTCTCGATAGGCTCCATTGCATGATCTGTTTGTAGGCCCAAACATGGCGGGATTTCAATCAGGGGAAGGCCGTATTTTTGTAAGGGTATTTGTGTACATTAGGGGGAGATCGGGCAGAACATGTTCTCGGGCGGGTCTTGTCTCATCAGGGCCTGACGAGCCCTGCCCTTACCGCATACCTGACGAGCTGGGCGATGTTTTCTATCCCCAGCTTCTTCATTATCCTCGCCCGGTGAGTCTCCACGGTCTTGATGCTGATGCAGAGCCGCTCCGCTATCCTCCTGCTGCTCAACCCTTCGGCGATAAGGCAGGTTATCTCCCTTTCCCTCTCTGTAAGGGGGGAGGTCCGGGAAGGGAGCTTCGGACTGACTATCTCTCCGGCGAGCAGGGAGTGGCTCATATAGCCCTTCCCGTCGGCCGCCGCCTTTATGGCGTAAAGCAGGTCATCGAAGGCGTCATCCTTCAAGACATACCCGTCGATGCCCATTTCCCTGAGCATATCCATGAGGTCCGGATACCTGTGCATGCTAAGCAGCACTATCCTGCACCGCGGCAATGTCCTTTTAATGTCCTTTGCCGCCTCTATCCCGTCTATGTCGGGAAGCGAGATGTCCATTATCACCATATCGGGTCCAAGTGCCTGTGCAAGTCTTACGGCATCGACCCCGGAGCCGGTCTCCGCAACCACATCGAGACCTTCCTGGAGGCGGATTTGCCCCACCACAGCCTGTCTGAACATGGCATGGTCATCGACCACAAGAATCTTGATCATAGAGGCACCTCAACCCTTATGCTCGTGCCCATCTCTCTTGCGCTTCTGAGCCTTAGGGTCCCTTCCATGAGGCTGACTCTTTCCGAGATGGTGGACAGGCCCATTCCCCCGGCCCCACCGGATCTCTTGCTCTCAAAACCCACCCCATCGTCCCTGATCTCCATTACAAGACGCCCCGGGATGGTCTTGAGACATACGTTTACCTTTTTCGCTCCAGAGTGTCTTGAGATGTTGTTCAGGGCCTCCTGGAATATCCTGAAGAGATTGTCTTCAATAATCGTAGGAGGACGGACTCCGGCCCGGGCATCCACCTCAACGGCTATTCCTGTCCTGCGGCTGAAATTCGTGCCAAAGAGCCTGATTGCCGCCTCAATGCCCATCTCGGCAAGCAGCGCCGGCCTCAACCCCATGCTGATGTCCTTCAACTCGTTGTTGCACCTGCCCATCTCCTGGATGATGTCTCTGATATCAGGATTGTCTAATCTCTGATTCACCCTCTGCAGGTTGAATTTCACTGCCAGCAGATCCTGCCCCAGGCCGTCGTGAAGCTCCCTTGCAAGCCTCTCTCTTTCCTGTTCATGGGCGGAGAGGATCTTTGATGAAAGGAGTTGCATCCTCTCCTTTGTCCGAATGAATCTCCCTGCCATGGCATATATAAGGCACATAAGGAAGAACAACATTCCATAGTCCCATAGGGTCAGGGGGTAGTAGAATGCCATGCCGCCGGAGCCGAATATTCCAGGAAAATCACAGACCGCACCTGCTGTGCCGAATGCCAGAGCCCCCAAGAGCACTGGGACCGCTTCGTTGACTCTTCTCTTGACCGCGTTTATGGTGATGAACAGGCATATTCCGAAGGAGGCCATGGTAATGACAAACCACAAAAATATGAGGAACGATAGGGCCTTACTGGTATAAAGGAAAAAGAATGTCACAGAAGAAAAAAATATGGAGATCACAGCATATCTGTAGAACGTGGTAAACGATTCTCTGAAAAACTTGATAAAAAATGTCGTGAACAGACCGGCAAGCAAAGGCAGGAGCATGAAGCTTATCTTCTGAACCAGTATTGTCTTACACCCCAACTGGTAAAAGAAAAGGCTTTCACTTACAGTCTGTGTGGCATAGACAAGGAGAATCGCCCCAAAGTAGAGGTAAGTGCTATCCCCCCCGCTTTTCACGTAGAACATGAGGGTGGCAAAAAAGAATATGGTCAGGACGGCCAAGAGTGAAAATTCGGCGGATATCTTGAGAGATTCCCGTGAGATTTTCTCCACCATGAGGTGGGGGTAGTCCCCTATGAGGACAGTGCCGGAAACGATCCCGCCTTCAAGGTAATTGTTCATTACTCTTACGGCGAGTAGATTGGACCGGTTGAACCTCAAAAGCCCTTCAGGTATCTTATAAACCCTGTAAACATAAGGAGGGTACACAAGGACGAAACCCTTCTCCATCGCCCCTTCTCCCCCTATCTTCACACCGTTGAGATAGACCTCGTCCGCATTGTTTATCACCCCGAGGGATACAGCGGGTTGGATTTGCCTCAAACCTTCCGGCGCCTCAAAGTGTATCCTGTACCACCCCATGCCGTTGTCCGGTCTTATACCCTGGGACTGCCAGCTTCCGGGTACCTGTACTGACGTCCACCCGGAATCGTCGTATTTCGGGAGCGACCATAGGGGATTGTCGCCCGGGCGGAATCTGTGAGGGCCTTCAAGGGAGACCAAGTTGTCCGAGATGTCTGCGTAAAGAATTGTGATATCTACTATTACCCAGAGAATAAACACCCATTTTGCTTTCCACGGCGAAGGGCGTATAGAGTGTTTTCTTCTCTTAGGCAGGGATCCGCTTTTGCCTCTTAGGAGCCCTCTGTAAATGTATGCCAAACCCACCAATTGCATAGGAATTATGCAAAAAAGCCTGTTGATATAGTCTTCTGACACCTCAACCTTGTCGGGGTAGCCCGATCCGGGGGAGGCAGCACTTTGATCCTTGGTCCTGGGAGTCGAGATGTGGGGGACTTTCTACGAGCATGGCTCGTCTTCTGTTGCCGGATATTTGTCCTCTAACTAACAGATTTGGCTTATGTCTTCAACTCTCAAAACTCCCTCATGAGCACCCAGCACCCTTCTATGCCTTATCATTACACCGATTCTACCTAATCGGTGGGGCCAACCGCCACACTTTTCTCAATTTCTAACCATTTTTGAATTAAGCTCAGGAGAGGCGGGATCCACACACTCTTCCCGGATAGGGGGGAGCGGGAAATTTTGGGACTTGAGTTGTAAAAAGGGGTGTTTTGGCGTGATTTGTGTGGTCCGGTGTTGTAATGTCAGGGCAAACGAAAAGGGCTTGCAAGACCCCGAATTTTCAAGATTTTCAAGCGATTTCTTG
>JAOZOW010000130.1 GCA_029933075.1 Deltaproteobacteria bacterium
GCCTTTTGAATGATATCAACCGAAAAAGGTTCTCCGTGGGCCGGATAGACTGTTTTCACTCCCTGATCCAATAACGTCTGCCAGCTCTGTTTCAATGTCGCCAAATCTTCGGCAAAAATTGGAAGGCCCGGAGTCAGCCGCAATGGAAACTTGTTCATAGCCAAATCCCCCACAAAGGCTTCACCTGTTTCCAGCAGCACACTGACCGAGCCACTCGAATGGCCCGGTGTGTGGATTACCTTGCCTGGAATTCCGTAATCGGATAAAGACATTTCTTCATCACCGAGCACTAAATCCACTTCGGTGGCAGGAATTTTTACAAAAGGCAAAAACATCTTAATTATCCCCCCAAATATGTGACCCCACACCGTTACCCCTGGGGGCATGGGCTTTAGTGACTTCTCAAGCCATTCCCTTTCATTTCCATGCATGGCAATCCTGGCACCCGTGAGATCTTTGATCTCCTTTGCAGACCCGATATGGTCCCAGTGCCCATGCGTCATAATCATGAGCTTGATATCCTGAGGATCTATGGGGAGCGCTTCTATGGCTTTGGCAAATTCCTTTTCCATCTTGGGAGAACCACCATCGACCATCACCGCTCCCTCATCCTGGATGATGTAACAGTGATCGAAACCCAAGGGGATCGGATAGATATTCAGGCCCATCTTACACCTCCGCATTTCAATTTTCTGTTGAGGGTTTTGTTATAGGTTGGTCCGGTTGAAACCGAACTTCGGGCTCCCAACGAAACAATAACGTCTCGTCAGGAATGAGATGGGCACATTTTGAGAGGTTTCTCCATCGGAGCCCCCACTGGTCAGAGGGTTTGGGAGAAATGAGTATGATTCATTCCTTTATAAAAGAAAAGCCGAGGGGAGTCAACCGGGATCACGAAAAGGCTCCCCACATATCTTGCCGGCACCTTATTGTGAACCAAAACCAATAATTCCCGCTTTTCTTGGACAGTTGTGAGGTGTCCCTGAAAAGTTTTTGGGGGGGTGGTAAAATCTCTCCTGGGCCTGCGGAAAGAGGCCGCCTCGGTGGCAGATCAGCGGTCTCCTTATGATATTTACACACAACGGGAAATCCATTATACTTCGGCATGCGATAGATCGAATTCCCGCCCGCCTCTCATACCAGATCAAAGGAGCCTACGGTATGCCTGATGAGTCATCCTATCTGACGGTTACGGTCGACAAGGGCCATATCATCACCATCGGGGAACGGCTTTACGAGCAGAGCATTGAGCTGATCAGAGAGTTGGTCAACAACGCCTATGACGCCGATGCCACAAGGGTGGACGTTACCATCTCAGAGAACGAAATCGTGGTCTCGGACAACGGTGAAGGGATGGACCTGGAAGGACTCAAGCAATACTTCAATATCGGATCAGATGAGAAATTGCTCCACCCCGTCTCTCCCCGGTTTGGCCGGGACAGAATAGGCCAGTTCGGGATTGGAAAATTCGCGAGCCTCGCCGCCGCATCCCGCTTTGAAATCGTTACCCAGAAAGGAGGCTTTGCCGCCCGCGTGGTATTCGACAAGGAGCGGTGGATACGGGAAGGAAACTCCTGGAAAATACCTTTGACTCTCCTTAACCCGGACCCGAAAAGGGGTGACGGCACAACGGTCCGGCTCGTGGAGCTTAAAAGATCCTTCAAGCCGGAAGACGTGACAGAGAAAATCTCCCAGGGAGTTCCCATTCGAGCCAGGGATTTTTCCGTATATGTCAACGGCTACCGGGTCATGGCCAAAACGCACACGGGAAACCGGATCCCGGTCTTGCATGGAACAAAATATGGCGTTATCCACGGAGAGATTGTCATCCTGCCTGCCTACCGCGCCTCCAAAGAGGACATGGGAATCGAGATCAAGGTGAAGGGGGTAACCGTTCGACGCGAATTGTTTGAAATGGCCTCATGGGGAAAGGCGGCCACGCGCATCAGGGGAGAGATCAACGCCGATTTCCTCCCCCTGACCAGCGACCGGTCAGGCTTTATCGAGGACTCTTACAGGTACAAAGCCTTCCTTAAGGCTATGGGCCCCATCATGAACGAGGTTCGCAGGGCGTACAATCAATTGGCCTCCGCGCAAGAAAACCGGCGGGTCGCTCGTGCCGTCAAGGAAGCCATGCAACGGGTACACCAGGCCCTGCTGCTGAATCCGGAATTTTCTCCCTTTGGCGTTGTACCCATTGCAGAGGAAAGCGCGAAGGGAGGTGGAGAAACGGCTGTGGAGACCCCCTCCACGAAAAAAGAGACAGAGGAGGTCGAGGTTCAGGACATAGAACCAGAGCCGCCACCCGAAGAACAAGGAGCTGATTCCGGGCAGGTCGGAGACACTGAAAAGGCCAAGAAGGAGAAAAAACCCTCCCTGCGGATTGCGACTCCCAATGCAGTGGTAAGACGCCTGAAGTTTGGTGACGCCGGGGTCACGTGCTGCCTGGATCATCTGGGGGAGGATGGCCCGGAGTGTATGACTGAGGGGACAATCATCTATATCAACCGCGACCATCCCCTTTACAAAAGAGAATCCAAGAAGAAAGAGGCCCACGTCCTCAACATCGCCCGGCTGATCACTCAGGAAATCTCGCTCATGAAAGACCCTGAAAATCCCCGCGAAGCCTTCAACCGCCAGTCCCGACTCCTTCGCGATGCGTTCAGAGACACCACTGAAGCCCCCCCGAAGGGGAAAAGAAAAAAGAGGGCGCCCAAGCCCGCTTGACAGGCACTCCGGCTCAACATAGATGCTTCCTCTCGATCCTCTCTGGAATTTCCCCTTTCAGAGGACTCTTTCACGTTGACACCACTTTCGTGATTAGTTAATATGGTTATAATTGATGGTCAATTAAAATGACTACTTTAGTCTGATGGAGAGAATTATGGATACTGCCTTCATTAAAGTTTCGATTGCCGAAGGGAAGAAGAATTTTTCCAGCATTATAAAGGCCTCGGAGGAGAAAAAACAGAAAATCATCATTTGCCGGCGTGGGAACCCTGTTGCCATTATTCTTCCTTATGAGGAATACTGCAAAAATAAAAAGGAAGATGCCTTAAGGCGAATCAAGGAGGTCAGGCAGATTTATCATAAGCTTGGGGTAAAGGCGCGGGAGACATATGAAATCTCAAGAAAGGAACTCGAAAAAGGCCCATGAAAGAACTGGTTGTGGATGCGAGTGTTGTGTTGAAATGGTATTTGACCGATGAGAGATACGGCCCAAGGGCCCTATCCCTTCTGGAACAGCACGTAGCCGGGGAAATAAGTCTATGTGCGCCGGGCATCCTGCCATATGAAGTTTTGAATGCCCTTATTGTCGCCGAAAGGATGAAACGCATTCCCAGGGAAGTGACTGACGATGCCTTTGACGGGTTCCTCGACCTGGATATCACCCTGGTAGACCCATTTTCCAATTATTCCCATGTCATGTCCATTGCCCGAACTTTTGGGAGATCTGTCTACGATGCCTCTTATCTCTCCCTGGCCGGGGCAAGGGATATCAATCTTGTCACAGGTGACAGGAGATTATACAATGCAGTAAAAAGAAAGTTGAAATGGGTAAAATGGATCGGTGAAGTTGACACCACATCTTGAAAAGTGCGGCGGGCTGATCATAAACCAGGGAATCGCTGATGCAGTCAATTCATCCGCAGATAATACCATGCTGGGGAAGGACCTGGCGAAGCACACAGAATTTGTGAAGGACCGCCGCATCATGGAAATATTTCCAGTCACTTGTCTCAAAGCCAGGCATCCTCTCATAAGACTCTCCTACCTCTTCTGGCTTCTCAACCTTCACGGCAGACCTGAACCATTCTCTGTCGTCATAGTTCAGGCTCCTGTCACGTCCCTTGGCCTTTACTCCGAGCTGGCCGGCGGAAATCGCCTCCTTCCAAGCCCCTGTCCTCTCGTCCAACTCGCCTTTGTTTTCGAACAGCTCTCTGAACCTCCTTCCTATCTCGTGCCATCTTGCGGCTTGCCCCGCTGAAAAATCTGGGAACCTCTCAAGGAATCTAAGCATCACCACATAGCAGTTTTGAGCGGCATCCAAACAGCGTTCTACATTGGATATGTCGAATTTCCTCTTCAAATAGTTTTCATATTTCCACTCCCTGAAAGGTTCATCCGGAATTGTACCTGCCTGGGTATGCCCCAGCTTAGGGGCTGCGTACTCCAGGATCTTTTCTTTGAGCCTCTCCAAAATGGCCTCAAACGACTTCTTACCCATCCCCTTTACTGTAAGCCTCATCACGTCATTGATCTCATCGTGCTCGAGACCCAGGAAATTCTGGTGGGACCAAGTATCCGCGTAACAGTGAAGCAATATGCCCAGACGATGAAGCATGTAGGGCCTTGGGCGTGAGTCAAGCAAGTCATCAATAACCTTTTGTGCCACTATGCTTCCCTGCCTTGTAACCATTCTCTCGTAGAAATCCACCCCCAGGTTTCCGGGCAGGAAATGGAAAGGCACCCATATCCTGTAACAGGTGTCTTTGCTCAAGGCGTCCAGGTCCAAAAACTTGTGCGCAGTGAGCACCTGTTGAAACCTGCCCCCATTTCTAAACTCAAGCGTGTGCTCATACTTTGCGTCGTCCGTATGCTGCGAAGAGTAGGCTATCACAAAGGCATTGTCAGGCAAGAATCCGGCTGCCCTCGCGAGTGCATAAACGGCATAGAAATGAAAATCCACTTGCATGTAAATCCTCCCTTCCCCACGGTCTCAGGCCTTCCCATTTCACATGCCGGACTTTAGTCCACGGCTTCACTCTGTTTGTTGCACAATGAATATTGAATTGCAAATGGGGAAATGGGACGGTAAGCAAAATACTCCCGTTGTCTTTACAGCAGTAAAGAATAGGCCATCGTATCGAGTGTCTTCATTGGCAATAAAATCTTATTTCTCATTGTCGCTCAAAGCGTTATTGCTTTGCTCCAGCTTTAGCAGGCGTTTCTTTACAGGCAATCCACCTCCATAACCAACCAGTTCGCCATCGCTTCCAATTAT
>JAOZOW010000131.1 GCA_029933075.1 Deltaproteobacteria bacterium
AGAAAAAAAAGGATTTTCTGTGCCCAAACAGGAAGGCATTTTAAGGGGAAGAAAGTGCCTCCTAAAAAGGCCATGGGAGTGATTACAAAGCTGGCAAACATGGCCTGATCCGCGTGTGATTTTACGACCATCGCCAGCCCCACCGCTAATGAGGCAAAGACAAAGCTATTAAGTCCAACTCCAAGCCAAAAACCGAGGTTCCCATAGTCCAAGGATACCCCGAAGACCACGCCTATACCCAGGATAATGACAACCGAAAGCAGGGCACGAGTAATGCCTGCCAGGACCTCCCCCGCTACATATGCGGTGTTGCTAACTGGTGCAGCCTGGAATTCTTCAAAAATATGCCAATAAAACCGCGCCACATTGATATCAACGGCAATAGCAAAGGACTGGGTCATGCTGCTCATAGCCACAAGGCCGGGAATCAAAAACTCCCGATAGGTGTGTCCATTGAACTTTGCCCCTCCCCCAATGGCATATCCAAACGCTATCATATAAAGTAAAGGAGACACGGACATGCTCAGGATCTGCCTTGTGATTCTGCGTTTCAGTATTAGTATCTCACGCAGATAAACTGCAATAAAACTATTTAGCATTGTACCTTTTTCCCGGTAAGTGAGAGGAATGAATCTTCCAGGTTTACCCGTCGCACCGTAAAGCTTCCTTTCTGCATCATGACAAAGGCATCAGCTTCTTGCCTAGATTTGAAGTATACTGTCTTTATATTTCCATCATCCATTTGATCAATGGCCCATGCCCCAATCTGGGCCATCAGGTTCTGTGGTTTATCTATGGTAACTAACCTGCCTTCGTCGAGAAAGGCAACGCGGTCGGCGAGGAATTCAGCCTCCTCAATGTAATGGGTCGTGAGGAAAATAGTAGTGCCCTGCCCCTGAATCTTCTTGATCAAGGCCCAGATCCGCCTGCGGATCGCAGCATCTAGCCCCACAGTGGGTTCGTCCAAAAATAGAATAGCCGGTGCATGTACCAGCGCCCTTGCTATAGTCAACCTACGTTTCATGCCACCCGAAAGCTCCTTCACCAGAGATCCCTTCCGCCCAATAAGATCCACATAAGCCAGGAGTTCATTGATTCTGTCTTTCCGTTCACTGCGTCCCATGCCAAACAATCGCCCATGAAGGTCAAGATTCTCCCATACCGAGAGTTCCTGATCCAGATTTATCGATTGCATTACCAGACCAAACCTTCTCTTGGCCTTGAGCCCTTCTTTTTCAATATGGAAACCATCCAGCCACGCATCACCTGCCGATGGCTTGGTAAGCCCGGTCAGGATCCGGATAGTAGTGGTCTTGCCAGCACCGTTTGGCCCCAGGTATGCAAAGAGTTCCCCTGCATGAACCTCAAAGCTGATTCCTTTGAGTGCCTCCACGCCTCCATATGATTTTTTGAGCCCTTTAACCTTGATCATTAATAGATCGGCCTTTTCCCTTATCTCCTGGAGCTAGCTTCCATATGACCCCTTTTCCAATCCTCCATACCTGCCTGGCCGGCAGACAGGTCCTCTACCACGTCCATAAACGGTTGACGGCGCACTCGGTGAGGGAGCACAAGTTCTGCCGCCACCTCAATGTCCTCGGATTTGACCTCTTTTCTACCTTCGTAGGCCGCCAGCGTCTTTGCCGTCTTGAGCATGATGATATCAGCACGATGTCCATCCACCCCCACTTCCAAACAATAGGAAGCAATATCAAAAAGAAGGGATCGCTCGATCGTAACCTCAGGATAAAGCGCAATAGCCCTTTTGATCTTGGAAACCAAACTGCGGGATTCTTCCTCCCACCTTTTACAAAAATCTTCTGGACATTCATCAAATAAAGCCCGTCGCTCCATCACTGCCACCCTAGCGTCTTTGTCCCTCAATCCCTCCACCTGCACACACAACCCAAAACGATCGAGCAGTTGGGGCCGCAGTTCTCCTTCCTCTGGATTCATGGTTCCCACGAGCGTAAAACGGGCGGGATGGGAGAAGCTCACTCCCTCTCGTTCAATGGTATTCACCCCCATGGCCGCAGAATCAAGGAGTACATCCACCACGTGGTCATCGAGCAGGTTGACTTCGTCAACATAGAGAATACCGCGGTGGGCGGCCGCCAGAAGACCGGGTTCCACGCGCTTTTCACCCTTTCTCAAGGCATATTCCAAATCTAGGGTTCCAACGACACGATCTTCGGTCGCTCCCACGGGCAGCTCCACCACCCTGATTCCCCGCGAGGTCTTTTCCACCTCTTTTCCTGAAATCACCGCACGACTGCACTCCGTTCTTGGACATTCCGCGCAGATTCCCTCTGGATCACCTTCCTGGAGCTGAAAGGGACAGTCTTTGACCACCTCGATCTCGGGGAGGATATGGGCGAGGGCTCGAACTGCCGTAGATTTTCCGGTTCCTTTTTCCCCTCGTATAAGTACCCCAGAAAGGGTCGGGTTGATGATATTCAAGATCAGGGCAAGCTTCATCTTTTCCTGACCAACGATGGCAACAAAGGGATAAATACTTTGGTACGTCATGACGTAGCCTCCTTTATGATGTGAACAAGGGTATCGGCCTTTAGGTCTTCAATCCGAAAGTACCGGGCATCCATGGCAGCAGCAAGCCTTCGGGCCAGATCAAAGTGTACGAGGCCCGCCTTTTCAGTATCAACAACAAGGGAAAAGATCCGTTTGTCAGAAGCTAGACGTGCGGCAAGGAGCAGGGATTCTTCCATGGGCCTGCCATGTCCTAGCGATACATTTGCCTTTCCATCAGTGATTATAATGACGATAGGTCTTGCGGTGGGGTCGCGAAGGAAGATTGTACGCACAACCTCATGGGTCTTTAGCAGAGCAGCAGGAAGGGGTGTCCTTCCTCCCACTGGAAGCTCTCGAAGGAGCCGTGCCCCTAGCTCCACTGAAGAGGTGGGAGGGAGTTTGAGTTCAGCATCATCTTTACGAAAGGTGATCATAGCCACCCGATCCCGCTTTTGATAGGCATCTGTAAGTAGTGACATGATAGCGCCCTTTGTAGCCACCATCCGGCCCTGGGCTCCCATGGAGCCACTCGCATCTACCACAAAGAGGAGAAAATTCCCTACACGCCGCTCGCGCACCTTGTGACGGATATCTTCAGAAGTGAGGATCACGGCCAGATCATTTTTGCCTGCCTTACCAGCAGCCTGTCTGGTCGGCAGACAGGCCGGGTTCTTCCGGCGGATTTGATATGGGGCAGCGGCACGAAGGGTTGCATCTAGGGCTATATCATCTTTGTTACCCCGAAGGCTGCTTCTGACATAGCGGCCCTGCTTCTGGCCAGTACGGGTCCGGCTGCGACGGCCCGAGCCCTTGCGAAGCACCCGATCCTTAGGAGCTGAAATCTTCCTCACGCTAAAGGTTTGTCCGATCTCGAAAACCCGTTCAAGAACCTGCCTGAAACCTTGTTGTTCCCTTTTTTCTTCAGATCCTCTTTCATCTTGATCGGGGGAGTCTGCAGGAGCCGCCTCCGGCTGGGACCGCGGCTCCTGATCGGGGGTATCCGGCGCATGATCTTGAGAGGATTTCTCAGGCTGTTGTTCGGTGGACTTCGATTGGTCGTGATTCTCATGTTGAGGGGGCGGAGGGGGAGGAGGGGCCGCTTCACGGCGGCGGTGAATGAGCACAAGTGGGGCCACCTCCTGGATGTCTTCGATCCTTACTATGGAACGCCCGGCAAGTGCTGCCACGGCCCTAGCTGCCTGTTCCATCACAATATCTGCCCTGTGCCCAGCCACGTTGTCTTCTGCACAAAGCTCGGAAATAAAGGTGCGGAGCCCATCGGCCATCCTCACCTTCGGCATAAACTCTTTTGCGGCAATGATGCGCAGGGAAAGCTCCCTGTTTTTCCTTTCATATCTGGAGAGAAAACCATCAGGATCCGCATCAAAGGCCTCCCGCCGCACCATTAGCTCCACCCGGTCTCTTATTTCCTGTTCAGATGTGACCTCCACACAGAGCCCAAAGCGATCAAGGAGTTGAGGCCTCAGATCCCCTTCTTCCGGATTCATCGTGCCTACAAGGATAAAGCGGGCAGGGTGAGAATAGGAGATGCCCTCGCGTTCCACCCGATTCCACCCTGAAGCTGCAGCATCAAGGATGAGATCAGCGATATAGTCATCAAGTAGATTTACCTCGTCGATATAAAGGATGCCTCGGTGGGCCTTAGCAAGTACGCCCGGGTGAAAGCGACGTTCTCCAGTTCTTATTGCATATTCGAGATCAATGCTTCCCACCACACGGTCTTCGGTGGCATTGAGGGGTAAGGTTATCACCGGAATGCGGCGATGCAGTAAGGGAAGATCAGGAGCAAGACTTTGACATCTCTCACACCACTCTTCAGGACGATCTGGATCACAGGAAAAGGCACAACCTTGCACAACGCGGATTTGCGGAAGAAGCGAAGCAAGGCCACGGACCGCTGTAGACTTTGCCGTTCCCTTCTCACCGCGAATAAGTACCCCGCCGATTGCGGGATTTACGGCGTTGAGGATAAGGGCCTTTTTAAGCTGTTTCTGCCCTACAAGAGCTGCAAAGGGATAGACTCTGTGTCGTTCCACTTATCCCAATACCCCCTCCGTCTTCTTTTTCCAGGATTCAGCCCTCTCTCTAAGTCCTGCTCACTCATGAGGAATGTTCGCACAATGTATAACACGCTAAATAAAAAGGCCAAGAAGTTCGTGCTGGTTTCGGCCAGTTGAGCCTTCTTGGCATTTTATTACGATCTGTTTTTGTTTATTTTTATCCCAAATTATCTGGGCCTAAATTATAAGCGCAACTTCGTGTCACGCATGTATTAGTGCATTCCTATAGCTAATAAGATCGCAACGGTCAAGCCGAATTCTTCCCCAATATCTCGATCAAAATGTCAAATTGACCCCGCAAAGCCATGTGCGAGGAGGTGCCAGCCACCCATCCCCATAACAATAAGTCTTATCAGCAATATTCTTGATCTC
>JAOZOW010000132.1 GCA_029933075.1 Deltaproteobacteria bacterium
TCCGCTTCCGCCCTGGGGAAGTACACTTTGAATGTTGTTCCTTTCCCGGGCTCACTGTAAACCCAGACATAGCCACGATTCTGCTTTACGATGCCGTAGACCGTGGAAAGACCCAGCCCTGTGCCCCTCTCTTTTTCCTTTGTGGTAAAGAAGGGCTCGAATATATGAGACTGTATTTCCTCATCCATTCCGATGCCATTGTCGCTTACCGAGAGCATTACATAAGGTCCCGCTCTGTTTTCCACACCATGATACCGGAAATAGGCCTCATCCAGTTCCAGGTTGGCCGTCTCGATGGTGAGCTTTCCTCCCCGAGGCATGGCATCCCTTGCGTTGACCGCCAGGTTCATTATCACCTGCTCCATCTGTCCCGGGTCCACCTCGACGCGCCATAACCCGGAAGCGGGTAACGTGACCAGATCAATATCCTCCCCGATCAAACGCCGGAGCATCTTTTCCGTTTCTTTCAGTATCTCGTTGAGGTTTAAGACCTCGGGCTGGATCACCTGCTTGCGGCTGAAGGCCAGGAGTTGGCGGGTAAGAGAGGCTGCACGCCGGCCCGCCTTCCTGATCTCTTCAATGTGGCCGTATAAAGTAGTATCACTGCGTAGGTCCATCAGGGCGAGGTCCGCGTTGCCTATGATCGTGGTCAGCAGGTTGTTGAAGTCGTGAGCCACCCCGCCGGCCAAGGTGCCGATGGCCTCCATCTTCTGCGCCTGGCGAAACTGGGATTCCAATTTTACCTGCTCGGTCACATCCCGTTTGACAGCCACATAATTGGTTATTCTCCCGGCACTGTCCTGGACAGGTGATATGGTCGCTTCCTCCTCATAGAGGGAACCATCCTTTTTCCTGTTGATGAAATGGCCACTCCAGACCTTCCCTGCTGCAATGGTGCCCCAGAGTTCCCGGTAAAAGGCCTGATCGTGCTTGCCGCTTTGGAGAATCCGGGGGTTTTGACCGATCACCTCCTCCCGCAAATATCCTGTTATTCTCTCAAAGCCAGGATTGACATACTGGATGCTTCCTTCTGCATCGGTTATTATTATACTCTCTGCAGCCTGCTCGATGGCCGTGGCCAGACGCCGACGATCCTCCTCCGCCCTCTTATGCTTGGTCACATCCTTTCCAAATGCAGCGAGTGCAAAGGGCTGCCCGTTTCTGTCTCTTACCAATGTCACAGAGCACAGGATGTCCGCTATTGATCCATCTCTCCTTTTGAACTGCATTTCTATGTTTGGCAGATTGCCCTCTTCCAGGACTTTTTTAAAGGCCTTCTTAAAATATTCCTTATCAACTGAAAACTCTACGTTGGGTCTTCCGATCAAATCCTTTTCTTCATATCCCATTTGTTCGGTCACAGCTCTATTTATGGAAAGGATATTGCCTTCCAGATCCATGGTGCAGAAAAGATCGGATATATTATCTATGACGCTTTGCAGGTATTCTTCGGTTTTTCCCGCCTCCTCCTCCACCTCGATATTTCTCAGGGCAAAGGCAATATCTCCGGCTACAGCCTGTAGTAGGGCCTGCTCTTCTTCCTCTGAAGCGAATTTGCCGGGGACGGAGGTCGTAAGTAAACCGTAGACCCTTCCCTTATATTCCAAGCGAATACTCATCGCCCCCCTGCCTCCGTATCTGCGTGCCAATGGACACTCAGTGCAAGCGGAAGAGACGTCTTTGATAGACACAACCCCGGTTTGCCCTAATGCCTTAAGGGCACATCCGGGCAATTCGCCATGCTTCAACGGCTCCAGTATGAGCCTAAAATCCTCGCCCAGACCCGCCTCAGCTGTCGCCACAAGGGTTCGGTTATCGTCAAACAGGGCGATCCAGGCGTTATGGTACCCGCGGGTTTCGATAAGATTCTCACAAACGCCCTGAATCAAAATGTGCTGGTCCTTTTCTCTGGTGATGAGCTGGTTGACCCTCCGGATTGCGTGCAGAACAGCATTGAGGTGTTTGATCCTCTCCTCAGCCCGCCTGCGTTCTTCCAATTCCATTTTCAGCTCTTCATGAGATGCTTTAATCTTTCGGTTGAGTTTCCGGTAAACAACAAGAGAGCCCGCCATGGTAAGAAGCAAGGCAAAGATAACGAAAAACAGGTGCCAGTATTTTCTGATGACATCGCCAAGCGTTACTTTTCCGAAATCCTCGTAAGGTCCGAGCCTTAATTCTTTCAGACATTCATGGACGGGCTGATAGTTCAAAGGTATCGTCCATCCGGCACATCTTGCAGCGCGTGCGGCATCGGAGTCGGGGGACATTTCTATTAATGCAACGGCAACCTTTTCTGCCAGTTCAATGGAAGTATGTTTGACCTTGGCAAAAGGCCATTCCGGGTAAAGCCTTGTGCTGTGGGCAAAAGGAAAATCCTTGCTCTGCTCGCGACCTCCGATAATGCGAAATGTCTTTAAATCAATCTTGCCCTCCTCTGCCATACGTTCGAGGGTGTCGGTCCGAACGGCTCCAACATCCGCCTCACCATCCCTGATTGCATATACGACAGCGTCATGAGTCCCGCCGTATCTCACCTCTTTAAAATCCTTGTGCGGATCAATTCCATTCTCTTTCAGCTCGCGCAAGACAGCTATCCATGCCCCAAACGCGCGAGGATCCGCGGCAATAAAAGCTATGTTTTTTAAATCCCTTAACCCGGTTAAATCTGTTCTATCGGCCCTGGAAAAGACCACTCCCCCAAATTGGGTATATCCGGCTCCGAGTCGCAGATTCTTGAGCGTTGCTATCCGGTCTGCGCCGTATCTGCTTTCAAGTTCCACATAGAAGGCCGGGTTGGCCAGGATAAAATCGACCTTACCTTTTTCAACAAAAGAGCAAATTTTATCGAAATCAAGAGGCACTATCACAAAGGTCTTGCCCGGAATTCTGGCGGTCAGGTATTCAGCCGTGGGCGCCCATTTCTCCATGCACAGCTCAGGCCCTCTTTTGGCCAGGACCCCGATTTTTACCGGGTTAACACCACCCCAGGCCATACCACACACCATGACAATAAACAGCGGGGCGGCAATAACGCTCCATCTGCTCACCCGTCTGATCATTTCTCTCATCTGTAAGTGCCTCTCGAAAACATGTATGTATTGAACCCTCTATTGTCTCATATATTAATTCGGTTATTCCATTTAAGGGATTAACCAAAAATTCTTGATTTAGGCGGCCGGGACCCCCCCATTCTTGATCGAATTTTATTGAAGCACACCCTCGTTTATCCCACAACCGAGATCTCGTGGCCCGAACTGATGGTGAGCGGAAATCAAAAAGGGAGCCTTGTATTGAAGCTCCCTTTCATGCATGTAAACTCTCTTCCCTAATCGGCAAATATTATCAAAACAACCATCTATGCCGGTCAGAAAATATCGGCCCCCTCGCGAATCCGGGTCCAAAAAAATCTTCAGTTAAAAACCAATCATTCACATGGCGTAATTCCTTTTCAGATTTCCTGATATTGTGTCCAATGTATAACGCACCTATTCCAGCCATGACAATTGCGGATGCCACGAAAGCCACAAGGACCTCCGGCACCGCTACAATCAGGACCCCTATGAGGAGCAATATGACGCCCGGCAGATAATATCGCATGGTATCCATATTCTCACCCCTTCTGACAATTTTGATCGATTTATTGAACCTTCCGTAACTTTAATCATTGATTCCCGCAAATCAAGATGTTGCAGGATACCGGGCTCGAGCCCCTACCTTTCCTGCCGCCGCTTCTCCCATAAAAGCCCCGGAAATCACTTGGCCACGGGTGCCACCCTATCGATGTGACATGATGCCCCTTTTTTGATGGGAGCTGAATAGCATGTACTTTCGCCTGTTTAAAAAGACGGCTCAGCTTCACCGGCCATCACAGCCTCAATAAAACGAATCCCTCGGCCCAGGTCCTCTCTTTCCACTTTGGCATGTACTTCCAGGATCTTGATGGGCGCTGATCTCAGCGCCGCCCCCATCTGTCCGAAGTCAAGTTCTCCCTGTCCCGGGGCCAGATGGTCATCACAGCCTCTTACATCATGGATGTGGATCCCGATCATTTCATTCGAATACGCCGCGAGGAGCTCTTCCTGCCTGAAGATGCCAAGGTTTTCCTGAACCCCCGCATGCCCCACGTCGTGCCAGTAGCGCACGTGTCCGCCTTTAAATTCCCTCAGGATCTTTCCGATTTCCGTAAAATCAGGAATTTCGTGGAGATGATATCTGTTTTCAATCCCTAAGACGAGGTCTCTCTTCCGGGCCTCGCTGTTCAACCGGTCCAGGCTTCGAAGCACGGCATCAAGGTTTCTCTGGGCCCTGCTCCGCCGGAGCCGCTTCTGCTCTTCCACAAAGGCCCGGGCCTCGGCGCTCTCAATCCGGGCAGCCCGGTAAAACCCCTTGAGTCTCTCCGAGGGATTCCCTATGTCCACGCGGCCTAAGTGGAGGACTACGGCCCGCGCCCCAAGGGTGCCGGCATAGTCCATGGTGCTCAGGGTGTATTTGACAGCGGTCATGCGTTCCTCCTCATCCGTGGAAGAGAGCAGGAACACATCCCCGCCTCCTTTTTCGCCCCTCCTCGGAAAGAAATTATGGACACTGAGGACTTTCACACTCTTGCCCAGTTCATGCCGCAGTTGTTCATAGACAGACGGGCTTATTCGGTACTCCAGCTCCACCCCTCTGAGTCCCAGGTCCAGAATATCCTTGACGATATTTTCGGCCTGAGATGACCTTTGGGTCCACCAGCATGTGGATATGCCAAGCACTGAGTTGATCTCACGCGTCGTTAGTGTGAATAAAACTTGCCGGGATGTTCTTTGACCGGGATTGCCTCGATCGACTTTGACCCCTGTCACCCTAACATGCGGCTTACCGCAGAGTGAATCAAAACCGGGTCAGTGCGACGGGATGGGGAACGTCCATTGTATTATTGGGTTGTTTGTTCCAACAGCTTTAATCCTTCCTCAAGCGCTACTTTGCGCCC
>JAOZOW010000133.1 GCA_029933075.1 Deltaproteobacteria bacterium
GGTAAAAAGATTCCAGCGGAGGAAAGCGACCAGATTAGACAGAGACCATCCGAACTTGGATTTGAACTGGAGGTACTTGATCAGTAGCATGGCAATTAATGCTGTCCAAATTTGAATGTAAAGGGCGTTTTCAGTGGTGCCCACGAAGGTCTTGATCTTCAAATTCTGCTTCAAGGCTTTGAAAAAGATCTCTATTTGCCAGCGCTGCTTATAGATGGCTGCTATGGTATTGGCCCCGAATTTAAGATGATTGGTGAGCAAGGCGATTTCGCATTCATTTTCACTATCCCAGACCACTACCCTGCGTATAAGGAATACAGGGGAAACTGGGCCCGGTTGATCCAGAAGATTTATGAAACTGACCCGCTTTGCTGCCCCAGATGTTCAGGAAAGATAAAAGTTATCAGTGTGATCGAGGATCAGGACGTCATCAAAAAGATCCTCAAACACCTCGCGGATTATGGGAGGTTAAGCCTCGGCCTCCGCCCAAAGCCACCGGCCCAACTAAGATCGCCGAATACAGCATCCATAAGTGGCTATATGTCGAGCCGGTCTATCCTGAGGCTGGGTCTTCCTGATTTTTGGAAAAAGAATTGGGTTCAACGGGTTACTTCACCCAAATTTCCCCCATTTTCAGCCATTCCCGCGTCATGGCATCGCGCCAATCCCGCAACACATCGGGCCGTGCCCTACATTTGGCCTTCCATATTGAGGCCCTTTGTCGCAACACCAATATCCTGTGGTCACCTTTTCCTTGACACCCAAGCCCGTTTCCGCCATGTTTTGTTCTCAAAAAAGCGACTTCTTATCACCTTATCACCTCACCTGGTTCGCCTCGAAACCGTGTCCGGACGTCCCTCCCTGAATGTGAAATCGACCGGACCCACCGTGGCCTGATCAAAGGCCTGATGGGTCACCAAAATATTGAAATCGGACCTCAAACTGTCGTACTCCGTTTGCTCCAACGCATTTAAAAAGGTCCTTCTTGAGTTCTCACGGATGAAAGGAAACCCGGCGATGCCCACGGAATAACCTCCCAGCCGCAAAGAGATCCACTTTGGACAATCAAAGACAAAGACATTCTTGGACCCGTGAAAGAGGTCAAAAGGGAACCTGGATCTCTCATGATTGCCCGGGATGAGCAGTACGGGTATCCCCCTCTGTGGCACACTGGTAATCTCGAATCCCAGATGGGTATCGGCGGTGTGAATGAACTTCAAGAAGACCTCACGGTTAGCACATTGGCCTGTCCTTTTCTGGGAGGGGACTGGAGAACAGACTCGTGCCGGCCCATGACCATAATCACAGCCTACTGCCCGGTGAGCTTAGGAGGGTTTCCCTGAGGAGTCAAGGCAAAAAGGTGGCGAAACAGGGGCCTTTTGTCTCATTCCGGCCTTATCCTGGCCCGATAACCCTAATGGCCGCACCTTAAGTTTAACTAAAAACATGTTTCCAGAGAGGAAAAGAGCTTGACAATGTCTTTTAGTGTGGCTAAGAAGAGATCTTTGAATAAAAGTTGTAATGATTTTTTTGGTGCACAAAGGCGTGCATTTCTCTTAAGATAGCATCTATCTCTTGAAGGCAGGGGACAAAGGCGTCTTTACCCTACGGTGGGTGGAGACGCCTTTTTTAGTATCTCTAAAATCTCATTTCAAAGGAGGGCATGATACAATGAATCTACAGAGACCCAATGCCAACGATGTCTCACAAACCTTTAACCGCTCAAAGAATGTAGTACCCATGTCAGGGCTGTGTTCCCGGTGCGTGGACGGATGCCGAGGAAACTGTGAAGTCTTCAAGTCTGCATTCAGGGGAAGGGAGGTCATCTACCCCTCTCCCTTCGGGGAGGTGACCGCCGGTGCGGACAAGAACTACCCTGTTGATTACTCGCACCTCAATATCCACGGCTACGCCATGGGAACAAAAGGGCTGGGAGTGATTCACGGTTCGCCTGACACGGCCATCTTTCCCAAGGTGAACACCGAGACGGCCTACGGCTGGGATCACAAGGTGAAAATGAAGGTTCCCGTCTTTACGGGCGCCCTGGGTTCTACGGACATTGCGAGGAAGAACTGGGACTCCTTTGCCATCGGAGCCGCTCTCTCCGGAATAACCATTGTTTGCGGCGAGAATGTATGCGGTATTGACCCCCAGTTGGAGCTGGACCAAAATAAGAAGATAAAGAAATCTCCTGAAATGGACAGGAGGATCGAGACATATAAGCGTTACCACCATGGGTTTGGAGAAATACTCGTCCAGATGAATGTGGAAGACACCCGCCTTGGCGTGGCCGAGTATATCCTGGAAAAGCATGGAATCGAAACCATCGAGTTGAAATGGGGACAGGGGGCCAAGTCCATTGGAGGAGAGATAAAGGTCGACTCCCTCGACAGGGCCCTCGAACTCCAAGGGAGGGGTTATATCGTAACCCCGGATCCGTCCCTTGAAGTGAACCAGAGGGCCTTCAAGGCAGGGGCCATTAAGGAATTTGAACGGCATTCTCGACTGGGTTTCATAGACCAGGAAACCTTTCTCGCCGAGGTGCAACGGCTGAGAGAACTCGGGTTCAAGAGGATCACCCTGAAGACCGGGGCCTACGGTCTCAGAGAGCTGGCCATGGCCATCAAGTGGGGCACCCAGGCGAAAATAGACCTCCTCACCATCGACGGTGCCCCGGGCGGCACGGGCATGAGTCCCTGGCGAATGATGGAAGAGTGGGGGATGCCGAGTATCTACATCCACTCCGCGGCCGTTGAATTCGGGGACTACCTCAAGAGCAAGGGGGAAACTCATGTCTGCGACTTCGCCTTTGCCGGCGGTTTTTCGACAGAAGACCACATCTTCAAGGCAATTGCCCTGGGGAATAATCACGTGAAGGCAGTGTGCATGGGAAGGGCCATGATGATTCCGGGGTTTGTGGGGAAGAACATCGAGAAGTGGATCAAGAACAACGACCTGCCCAAGACCGTGTCCGCCTACGGCAACAACGCTGAAGAAATCTTTATATGCTACGAGAGGGTCCGGGAAATGGTTGGGAGTGATGAAATGAATAATATCCCCCTGGGGGCCGTGGGAATTTTCAGCTTTTGCGACAAGTTGAAGGTAGGACTGCAACAGCTCATGGCCGGAGCGCGATGCTTCCGGATCCACGCCATTAGCCGCAAAGATCTGATGTCCTTGACCCGGGAATGTGCCGAAGTAACGGGGATCCCTTACGTCATGGACTCTTACAGACAAGAGGCCCTGGAAATCCTGGACAGCGCATCCTCCTACTCCATACTCTAAAGTGACAAGGGGCTTCCCCGAAGAAGCTACGGGGAGCCCTTGTCACTTCACCTTGAACCAAAGCAATCTCGCCCTGTCAGGTTCGGGGTTGACCCACCCGGAAGGGATCTGGGTAGTCAGGCAGATGATATCCCCGGGATTGGCCCTGTAAGTTTTCTCCTCGATCTTCAGCTCCAGGTGGCCGGACAGGAGGTATCCAATCTCTTCTCCCTTGTGGGTGAAAAAGTGAGACGACAGGGCGGCACGTGCCGGGATCTCGACGAGATAGGGCTCGGTCCTCATGTCAAAATCGATTGGCGTGAGACGTGTTGCGCGAATGCCTTCCGCAGAAAAAACTGGACCACCTACCTCCACGGAGTCGCCTCCCGAGAAGACCACGGCCCCTTTGGTCTTGACTGGTTCCCGGAAAAAGCTGCTCACCTCAACCGAAAGGACTTCTGCCATCTTGATGAGCGCCGTCAAGGAGGGATATATCAAATTGCTCTCGATCTGGGAGATCGTGCTTGATGTGACTCCCACCAGTTTCGCAAGCTCTGTCTGGGACAGCCCTTTTCTTACCCGTAGTTCCTTTAACCGCGCCCCAAGCTCTACCCTTCCTGCCTTCTTCTTTTCATTATCAAAGGTAACATCAAGGCCCTCGCTCCAGTAATAGAAGGGGTGATTCAAGTTGTCCGCATTTCGATTCTCAGCTTTCAGTATTGTCAGGGATGCCCTCCCTCTCTTGACCGAAAGATCGATTGCCACCTGCGCTATCTGATTTATCTTGGCCCTGAGACGGGGGGGAATGGGCCCTCTTTTCCATAATCCAATAGGCCACAGTGTTCAGTTCATACAAGCGAGGGCAAGAATGGCTGTAGAACCGGGCCAGGTCTTCTTCTCCTCCCCAAAGTTCCTGCATGCCCGTAAGGCTTTCGAAAATAAAACGGACGCTGTCGTTCAATTCCCGATGAATTGCGTAAAGGGTGTCCATAACCCTTCCGACCTTGTGGGGCTCTTCCACCCTTTGGATGGTGCACGGATGCTCCATTTCGCCGTAGAACCTGGCAAAGATCTCAGACCCCTCCCCCTTGCCGTAAGTAAAACAATCCAATATGGTCAGGTGGGAGCCTTCAGCCAGAGGACCCAGCTTGTCCAAGAGGTTCTTTGGAGAGCGATCAAAGCTGACATAGATCAGGGGTTTGCCCTCTGCCTTCGAGGCCTTGAGCAAGTTCAGGCAAAAGATCGACGCAAGGCTGCCCGCATCATCATGCCACACGACGTTATCACCTATGAAAAGCCCCCCCAAAAGCTGATCCAGGTAGCTCACCCCGGAGGCGATTACATGCCTTTCCATGACCCCAAAACCTTTCCCTTTTCACCTTGCTCGTGATTTGGCCTGCACTTCTTAGCCACCATAAACTCGCCCGCTGAAAGCACGGAAACTGCGAAGATGCAAAGAGCCCTTCTCCCTTGCAGGCCTCAGCAGCTCAGCAGGCGCCTGCAATGCAATGATAAAACATAATTATCTTTCTTTGATTTCTGGGCAAAAAGCAAACAGCAAACGTCCCGAATGCCATGGCGCCTGCCTGGCGTCCAAAAGGGCCCCAGAGGGGGTTCTTGCCCCTCACCAAGATTGGGGAGGCAAACCTTTTCGTTTTTTCGCCAGGTAAGCGAGGCACGCTTCTGTGGAA
>JAOZOW010000134.1 GCA_029933075.1 Deltaproteobacteria bacterium
CCCCATATCCTGAGGAAAGGGTCATGGGAAAGGTAGTCATTGAGTTTTCCGACGCGGAAAAAATGAGGATAGAAGCGATCCTTATGGATGATGATGCGGATGAAGCATTGCGTTTCTTCAAAGAGGTGATAAAACCAAAGATAAGGGCAAAAGGATCTCAGGCCCTGGATGCCGGCAAGTCCACCGGTATCATGACATAGTATTTTCTGCGTATTGTATGCTTACGGGCTGGCCTGAACCCGTTTTCACGGTAAAGTGTTACATCTTAATCAAGCACCTCTCTTACCTTTTTGAGCATATCCTTGAGTTGGTATGGTTTTCCGATAAACCCGGCAGCACCGGAATCAAGTGTTGCCCTTACTGTTCCGTTGGCAGAATACCCGCTGGAAATGATGATCTTCAGTTCCGGATCCATCTCAAGGAGTTTTTCCAAACACCGGCGGCCCCCCATCCCGGGCATACTCAGATCCAGGATTACCAGATCAGGGGCTGTATCAGTCTCCTTGATTATTTCAATGGCCTCTTCTCCACTCCGGGCCGTAATAACCCCATATCCAAAACGCGTTAGCATCTCCTTTCCGGTATTCAGGATGTCTTCCTCATCATCCACCAATAGAATAACCTCACCGCCGCCGCGGATTTCTTTTTCCTCTTTTTTCTCTTCTTGCTCTACACCCTCCTGCTTGATCACCGGCAGGTAGACCTTAAATGTGGTCCCTTCTCCAGGTTCGCTGTAGCACATGATGTATCCGCCGTGGTTTTTCACGATGCCATAGACCATGGAAAGGCCCAGGCCTGTGCCGCTTCCTACCCCTTTGGTGGTGTAAAAAGGCTCAAAGATGTGCTCAAGGGTCTGCCTGTCCATGCCACAGCCAGTGTCTGAAATACTGAGCAGCACATATTCCCCGGGCACGGCCCCCAGGTGGGTCTTACAATATTCCTGATCCAGAACCCGATTTGCCGTTTCAAAAACCAGTCTGCCCCCCTCCGGCATGGCATCCCTGGCATTCACGGCCAGATTCATCATCACCTGCTCCATCTGGGCTGGGTCAGCATTGGTTATCTTAAGGCCTTCCTGAAGATGAAGTTCAATATCTATCATCCTGGGAATAATCCTCTCAAGGAGTTTCTGGACCTGTCTCACTTCCTGATTGAGATCCACGGGCCTCAGCTTGCTCTCCACTTTGCGGCTGAATGTAAGAATCTGCCGCACCAGCTCACTGGCCCTCCGGGCTGAAGCCTGTATATTCACTAATTTGTCATAATCAGGATCCCCCCTGTCTTTACTCATAAGAAGAATCTCTGTGTAACCGGAGATGGCCTGGAGGAGATTATTGAAATCATGGGCAATGCCCCCCGCCAGGGTGCCGATAGCCTCCATTTTTTGGGCCTGCTGGAGTTGTACTTCAAGTCGCCTCTTTTCAGTTATGTCTTCATAAATTATAAACTGATCTCCTGTCTCCGTGGTCACGGCCCTGAATTGTATCATTTTTTGTGAGCCGTCCTTGCACGTCGTGGTAAATGTTCGTGTTCGAATCTCACCCCGGCCTAGCCTCTTCAAATCACTGAACCAGGTTGAAATGGCCTCTTTTCTCTTTTCTTTGTCTGGAAATGCCTTCCGGAACCAATCCCGGCCGGTCGGTATATCTTCCAGAGTATAACCAAAGATCTCAATGAATTTGGGATTAATGTATTTGTAACGCCCATCTTCTTGAACTATTGATATTCCAAGGGGAGATTTTTCTGTGAGCACGCGAAATTTTTCCTTTTCCCTTTCCAGTGCCTCCTCTCCCTTCTTTCTGGGCGTGATATCCAGCAATGAAGCGATACTTTTCCTGGTTCCGGGAATCATTGCCACTTTATTCAACACATTCTTAACGTTTCCCTGTTTATCAATAAAGCGAAATTCATATTCCTCGGGTTCTTCACTCCCCTCTCTCCTCTTGATGTGATACTCTTTCATTCTCTCCAGGTCTTCCCGGACCACAAATTCGGTCCAGCTCATCCTGCCTTCCAGTTCTCCTTTTGAGCACCCGCTGAGCTTCTCAAATTCCGTATTTGCCATGGAAATGGTTGTATCTTCCTCAATAATCACGGTTGCCGTCCCTGTACTCTCAAATATAGTGCGATACATTGCTTCAGACTCTGAAAGCTCCCTGGTTCGTTCCTTGATCCTTATCTCCAATTCCTCTTGTGCCTTTCGTAGTGCCTCCTCGGCCCGTTTTCGATTGTCGATCTCCTGTTCGAGCTGCCGGTTCTTTTCCCGGATTTTCTCTTCACTCTTGGATATTTCCTCTAGTCTCGTGTGAAGAATCAACTTCTGCGCATTGATCCGGAAAGCGATTATTATTCCGCCCAATATGATTATCGCAATAATTGCCATCGCAAGGGGCAGATGCCAGGGGGCTATAGGGCCGAAGACTTGAGAGGCCGGTAGAAGGAAAACGAGGGACAATGGAGTGTTCTTGATCGGAACCCGGGCAGCCAGGATATCCATTCTGGTCCCGTCCTTGTCAACTGCGCTAAACTGACACGTTTTTCCGGTCTCTAAAGTGGCAAGATTGGGTAGGTTTGTAAGGGCGGCCTCATAGGGCAGACCTGCATGTAGTGGGATCAGTTCTTTTCCGCAAGAAATAAACAGAGATCGCCCGGGCGACTCACCCTCGACCCCCACAAGACGGCAAACGCCCTTGAGAGAGCCCCATGCCACGATCTGTGCGGCATATCTTTTTTTAAAAAAATACGGTATGGAAACTGTCCACTTCAACGATTGCTTATCATGCGAGACTATGATGTCCCCACCCGGATTTTCCGGGGTAAGGAACCTCTTCCAGTCCTTCTCCCGGCCCTTTTTTGCTCCTTCCGGTTGGCTATCTGCAAGTAGCTTTCCATTGCGGTCGATAAGCGCAATTCTGTCAAATATTTTATACCCTTGGAACTCCCTCTCTGCCAGAAGGCGATCAAAATTCTTGGATATACTAAGAAGGCTGGCCCGCAAGCCATATTCCATTGACATCCCCAGGGCCTTATTTTCAAAAAAGGCAGAAATAGTCCTGCTTGCCGCGAGATTCCTCAGGTCGTTTTTCCGTTCGGCGAAGAAGTAGCCTATCGCGGTGGCACGCTTTTCCATATCCACCCCGAGTTGCTCCAGGGTGGATTTCTGCAAACGGACCAGGGATATGTAATTCATGCCAACCAGAAAGCTGATATATCCAATCAGCAAGAGGCCTGCCACTATGGTGACACCCCTGGCCCTTGTACCTAAGAAACCCGCAAATAGTCCCATATCTTCCTTTTTTGCCTAACTCTTCCGTAACAGCTCAATATTTTGGAGAAGCATAGTTTGTTGGGCGACCAGCTAACGGGGCAGAAGGGCTTTTTCCGCCCCGAGCCTCCCGGGCCGGTCAGGCACTCAGAGAGCATCTAGCAATAATCTCACATCTCTAAAAAATGAGTGCCTGACGGCACCCTCCCGACAGTCGCATCAGAAAAACCCTTCTGCCCCTTCTTATTGAGCTATTACACTCTTCCTCTGTATAAGGTTTGGTCTACACCTCAACGAATATTATGAGCTGGAGCGGAGCGACATCAAAATCCTTCTGGCTCCTGACTTTTCTGTATCGGGCAGCCTATCACGAAGCATAGCCCCTTACAGGGGTGGCCCAAAGCCGGGCGCTTCCGGCTCGGAGAGCCTCCCGCTCGGAGAGAGGCTGGACCCGGATTCTTTACTTGAAAAAGTCCGGGTAGTACCTGAATACTGCGGGATAGTATTTTTTGACAAGGCGCGAGTATGTTCCATCCTTCCTGCACTCTTCAAGAAACCGGTTAAAGGCCTCTCTCAGCCTGGGCGCTGTTCTGGCGAATGCACAGCCCATTACCTGCCTGGGTGATATCGGCCCGATCACTTTGATCTTGCCGGGCCATTTCTCAAGCGCGATGAGGGCGTCAGGTACATCCAATATTACCGCTTCTGCCTCCCGGTCAATCACTGCCGGGGCAAGTTCGTTTAAGTTCCTGGTAAAGAGCCGAATCCTGGCCCCGGCCTGTCCTAGGCCGTATAGCGCGGGATCGAGACATGTGTTGGCGACCCCCAAGACACTGCACCCCTTGAGCAGCTTTTTTGTCGCAGCGATGTCCCTGAGAGTATCACCGCAGGGCTTGATAGGCTTTATCGGGGAATCCGCCCGTGCCACCAGCCAGATTTGAGTTGGAAAAGTGGGCGTGGAATAAGCCACAACCTTCTGCCGCCATGGAAGGATGGTTAAGCCGTTGGCGATGATATCTCCTCTTACCGGAGCATCGCCGAGGATGTCAACATCACTACCTCTAGGCTTGATTCTCTTTCCTATAAGATCCTCGATCACATTTTTCCAGTTGGTCTCTACGTACTCATATTTTATACCAAGGTTCTGTGTAAAGAGTTTGACTAATTCCACATCCAGGCCATCTCCGGTGCCTGTGACAAAGTTTGCATAGGGAACACCGAGGTGACGCAAGACCCCTCTTTCTTTGATTTCGGGAAGATCATCCGCTGATGCCAATCCCGAGGTGATGATCACCAATGTCGCCATAACACATATCCACGCACCAATATAGACCGAAAACATTTTCCGATGTTTCATTTTAACCTCCTTGAATATGATACCCTGCAACCTTCACCGTTCAGGGTTTGGGCCTGAAAAGAGGGGCGCACTTTCTCGTATAATGAGACAACTTTTCGTGCGCGGTGGTGACCCTGTAAGCGCCGCACAATTATATATATTTTAACATGTGACATGGTCTGATCAAAGCAAAAATCATGCCCATGTAAATGCCCGCGTGCAGTCCCCATGTCGGATGCGGCAATCAGCATTGCAAGTTCCGGTGATGGTGCTGATTTAATGACATTTGGTTA
>JAOZOW010000057.1 GCA_029933075.1 Deltaproteobacteria bacterium
AGCTTTTCAACCACAGCAACTGTTTGAGCCATCATTGGCTTTGGAGATGGCAGCTTGCTCTCCGCCGCAGGCTTTCTTGATGGCCTCCTTGACCTTTTGAACATCTTCCTCCTTAAGGTTAAAAGTGTGGGTCAGCTCAACGGCGGCCAGATTCGCCAATTGCCCAACGTTAGACCCGCCAGAGCAGGCCAAAATCATGATGTTTCCACTTGGTGTACAACATCCCTCCGCCATTTTCTTTTCCCTCCCCTTTCGTTTTTCTTACTTTTTGATCCATGTCTTGATCTCTTCCTTCGTCGGGATCTTCCCGACACTCTTCACCTCGCCGTCAACTACCACGGCAGGGGTGCCAAAGACCCCGTGCCTGGCGATCTCCATGGTGTCCGTTACTTTTTCAATCGTTACATCCAATCCCGCCTGTGCAACCGCTTCTTTAACGTTTTTTTCAGTAGCCTCACACCTTGGACACCCTGGTCCCAAGACCTTGATTTCCATGAATTCTCCCTCCTTTCAAGATTCAATTTAGGTTCTTTTCTTACCCTTGAGCCTTTTGCCTTTCGCCTCACTTAGCCATGCAATGATCTTGCTTTTCGGGGGCACGCTGCCCACAGACTTGACCTTACCGTTGATAATCAGGGCCGGGGTCCCCATCACCCCATATTTGCCGATCTCTTTGATATCGCGGACGTGCTCGATGTCGGCTATGATTCCGGTTTCAGCCATGACCTGCATGAGCTCCTGCTCCAGCCGGTCACACTGCGCACAACCCGGGCCTAGGACCTTGATCTCCACACCTTCCGAGACCTCCTCCTCCTCATAGGGCTTTCCCTGGAATCTCTTGAACTCCCGTAGAAAAGCCCTTGCATAGCTCTCTTTGACACGCTCCGGGATGTAGTTCTTCTTGCAGAGCCTCTTTAAGAGCTCAGCCCTGATTTCACCGTCAGGCCTTTCTGCATACTCATTGGCCATATCCTTTATGACAGCTTTAAGACCTATGATACCTACGCTGTGACCGTCTACCTTTATCTGAACCACGTCTGTTTGTGACATGCTTGGCCTCCTTTATCCTGCAATCCAGCCATAGGTCATTCCGGCGATGGTGGACAGGACCACAATGATGGCACAAAAGGTAACGGTCTTTTTGACGCCCATTACACCTCCGATAACAAGCATGTTGGGAAGCGAAAGAGCGGGACCTGCCAAAAGCAGGGAAAGCGCCGGTCCCTTACCCATGCCTGCACCGATCAGACCCTGAAGGATCGGCACCTCGGTGAGGGTGGCAAAGTACATAAGCGCGCCTGAAACCGAGGCAAAGAGATTGGCCCACAAGGAATTACCGCCCACCAGGCTTTGGATATAATGCTCCGGAATCAGGGCTGAATGTCCCGGTCGACCCAGCATGAAACCGGCAACCAACACACCTGCTCCCAGGAGAGGAAAAATCTGTTTCATAAATCCCCAGGTGGATTGCACCCAGTTGACACGCTCGTCCTTTGTAAACCAGGCCTTGAGCATCAGGACGAGGACGATCAAAAGAGCGCCTGTAATATACCATTTGGCGCCAAAAATAACGGGCCACAGGCCCGTGGAACCGGGGGCAGGCTTCGCAAAGGCGGCAAAGATCAGGATCAGGACCATGGTGAGCATGTAGAGGGATTCCTGGACGAGCGTGCGTCTCTTTTCCTCCTCATCCGGAACATAGATTTCCCCTGCGGTACGGGCCGCATCATCCTTGCGGAAGAAGAAGGCCATGAGAAGCCCGGTCAGAACAGCAAAGAGCACCGCTCCAATGGCCCGGGCCAGACCCAATTCCCATCCCAGAATCCTTGCTGTCAGCACAATGGCCAGAACATTGATGGCCGGACCTGAATACAGAAACGCAGTAGCCGGACCAATACCAGCTCCGCGGGTATAAATCCCTGCAAAAAGGGGCAGGACCGTGCAGGAACAGACCGCCAGGATGGTGCCCGAGACAGAGGCGACAGAATACGAGAGGATCTTTCTTGCCGTGGCCCCGAAGTATTTCAGTACCGCTGCTTGTGAGACGAATACGGCGATGGCGCCAGCAATAAAAAAAGCTGGGACAAGACAGGTCAGGACATGTTGTCGCGCATATTCCTGAAGCATCATAAAGGCCTCAAGACCTGACCTTCGGACAATTTCATTATTCCAAGGAATGTAATAACAGGCAATAAATGTGAGGATTATTAAAAGCAGCTTGGTTCGTTCTTTCATCAAGGATCCTCCTTGTTCATATTGTGACAGGCCGAAATATGATATCTAATGAATATTAATAGCGAAATGCCTATCTGGCTATGTAATCAGAGCAAAAAAATTTATTTCCTGCACACATCTTCACGACGAATCATGGGAAGCCTCTCCACAAGAACAGAGACCTCCGGATCATCCTCCAGCCAGTGTCTGAGATTACCCAGAATCGCAGCTACATAGGGACTGGCACTCCCGTCCGCGAGATGATAATTGACCCAGATACCGTCTTTTTGTGAATTCACCAGACCAGCATCTTCAAGCAATCTCAGGTGCTTGGAAACAGTGGGTTGGGCTACTTGCAATGCTTCCTGCATCTCACAGACGCACATCATCTTATGCTGTAACATCTTTATGATCTTCACTCGATTAGGATCGGATAGCGCTTTCATTACTTTAATAAAAGCTTTCATAGTGCACCCTTTTACATTTTACATATGCTTATCCGGCAATATAAGAGCCTGTCTCTTCGTTGTCAAGTGAGTTTCATTGTGCCTGAGGGGATAGCACGGCTCAAGAAGCAGGCCCGAAAGAACCGCCCGGGTGACCCGCTGGAGGGGTGGCAAGATGGTGCTAAAGCCTTATCAATAAAGGGTATTAATATTGGAAAGGGCTGAAACCCTTGTTAATTCTGGTCGGGACGACTGGATTTGAACCAGCGACTCCCGCGTCCCGAACGCGGTGCTCTACCAGACTGAGCCACGTCCCGACAAAAAAAATATAACTTATCCGCCTCCCTCAGGCAAGGGCAATTTATCACCCACAATATCCATAAAATTCTGCATGATTCTGGCCGTAGCTCCCCAGATTACATCCCCATTGTATTCATAGACGATGGACCGATAGGTGATACCTTCGTAATCAACAACTCCTGCCGAAGGTTTTGCGTACGAAGGGTGAAAAACCCTCAACGGCACTATGATAAGTCTCTCCACCTCCTGCTCGCTTAGAGCAAACCTGTAAGGATAGGGAACAAGGCCCACCACCGGATGGACCAAAAAACTGGAGACCAGCGTCAGGGTGTCGTCAATCCTGCCAAGGATCTCAACATCATCCTTTCTGAGGCCGATCTCTTCATAGGCCTCCCGCAATGCGGTTTCCACGGGGCTGTGGTCCTCAGGATCAACGGCACCGCCCGGAAACGAGATTTGTCCTTTGTGATGGGCCACCATACTGCTTCGCTTGGTAAAAATCACCCTGTACTCGCCATCCTTTTTGAAAAGAGGTATGAGCACACCTGCGTGAAGATATGAACCGCCCGGATCATCAATTAGTTCCGGCTGTCTGCGGCTAAGGATCTCCTTGATTATCGTATGGATCTCTGTGGTATTTTCCATAACTCGTCCCCTGTCAGGCATCCCCAACCGGGGCTCTCACTAAACGCCATAAGCCATCATATATTCATCAAACTGGGCCTTGGTCTCCCTGTCCATGGGATTGCGCCTGCCTCTGATTACGATCGGCACTCTCTCTTTGTAAAGATATTCAACGATCTCCCTGATGCCCGCTACAGGATGCACTGGGATGCCGCTTTGTGAAACAAATTCCTCAATGGCATTGGTCCCTTTTTCCCCTTGAATCACATTTCCACTATCGTCGTAGACTGCTGTAGTCTGCTCCCTGTCAATGGCAATACCCACCCCCTGCACATGGCATTCCACCCCCCTGGCCTCTGCCTCCGCACCTATCTTTTCCAGGAGTTCGAACTTGGTTCCCATGGAGGTGGCAACATCATCCACGACGAATATTCTGCACCCGTCAAATAGAGCGCCGTTGACAAAGCGGCTCTTGGAGGCGCTCGCCTCTCCGTGGGTCTTGGCTTCTTTGCGATCATACTCGAAGAGCAGATCCACCCCGTGCTCTTTCCACAGGGCAATGACAGTTGCCAGTGCAATAGCGCTCCCTTTATAAGAGGGCCCCAGGACCACGTCCGTGTTTTCTACCAGGCCCTTGGAGACCATCATCTCGGCAAAGAAGGAGCCCATCTCAAGGCTTAACCGCCCGGTCCTGAACATCGCCATGTTCACAAAGTAGGGGGTCGGACGTCCATCTTTCAAAACGAGGCCGTCATCAAAAAAAAGGGCTCCCGTTTGCGCCAATGTGCGTGCCAGTTTCTCCTTGTACGCTTCCATACGATCATATTAGAAAAACGGGGGGCTCACATCAACTACAATCTGGCTTTGCCCCCTCGTGCTTTCTTGACAGGCACTTTAAAAAGTGATATCCAGTAAGCTAACTTTAGCTACTCTCATTTTAATTAAGAGGGAGGAAATGATATGCCCGAAGAACAGGTTGCGGTTATTGTCAAATTTTTCGCCAAGCCCAGTGTGGCGGCCCTGGAGGTGACCAGCGGAAGCATCAAGAAGGGAGATATCCTCAGATACAAAGGGCACACCACCGATTTTACCGAAGAGGTCACCAGCATGGAAATCGACAATCAGCCTGTGGAAGAGGCAAAGGCGGGTGATCTGGTGGGCATAAAGGTGAAGGAGAGAGTGCGCGAGAACGACAAAGTTTACAAGGTGGTTGAATAGCGCTCCATCTTCTTAAGGGCCATTGGGATCATTTTTCTGAGAAAAGCCTCCTGGTCCAACGCGTTCATCTTGACGAAACGTCCATAAGCTGGGTGCGTTCGGCTCAAAGAGGGGACCTGTGCCTGAAGTTGAGGCCCTAATCTCTCGTACTGCAGGACAAGTTCCACAAGGGTGAATCCCTCACCCGGGTACCTGTCAATCCAGCCGAGCCTTTTCATGCACTCGAACCGAATCCTGTCCAGCAAAAAGAGATACCGGTCGATAACAGCCATCTTATTCTCTGAACTCAGCTCATCAAACTCAAATGCGGATCCAAGGCCCTGGAGATTCATGATCAGGTCATAGAGATAAAAGGTCCCTTTGTCTCTCGCCTGAGCCAGATAGGAAAGGGTTTTTGCAGAGATCTGGGAAAGCCGTGTTTCAATCCCGAATGCCTCCCTAAAACGACTGGTCCAGTTCCGGTACCCCCTCTTGGCCGCCAGCTGCACGCGGCTCTGTCCAAGATCAATGACCCGGCTCATCATCTCCCGACCTTTGCCCCTCCTCGAACTCCTTGAAACGGTATCCGCATCTCACGCACGCACGCCCTTTCTGCTGTTTCAGACCGCACTCGGGGCACATGGTAAAATTCTCAAATGATGGAATGGAAAAATTGGGATCTGAACGAGCCGGTTCGCTCAAGCCTTCCTGTTCCTGTATGGTTACTCTCCCGCCTGCAGCCTGCACTGCGTCGGCATAGCGTCTGGCCTCGCCTGGACCCAGGCCGCTTTTCAGGATAACAGGGGCCTTTTTGATAAGTCTCTCCACGAGCTCGGCCGATACCCCTAATGCCGACATCCCGGTTTCAAAGGCCTCCCGATCCCCCATCAACCCGTGGAACAATATTCGATACTTCTTAACCATGATGAATCATGATCAGGCACGTGGTTCTGGACCTTTTTGCAAACTTCCGTAAAGGCTCTGAAACGGGGGAGATCGTACGGCACGACCTCAGCTCAGGCATGCTTTGACAAAACCATAAAAGAGGGGAGCGGGCTTTTCCATCCTCGATTTCAGTTCGGGATGCGCCTGCGTGGCAACAAAATATCTTAATCGGGGCAGCTCAATGAACTCCACAAGCCTCCCATCCCCGGAGACCCCGGAAAATACCATGCCATGTTCCTGGATGATCTCATGGTAGCGGGGATTCACCTCGTACCGGTGCCGATGCCGCTCGGAAGCCTTTTCCGTGCCGTAAAGGGAGCGAACCAGAGTGCCCTCCTTCAAAAACGCTGGATAAGCGCCCAGCCTCATGGTCCCTCCCTTGTCACTGATCTCCTTTTGTTCCGGCAGGATATCGATAACCGGATGTGGCGTCTCCGGATCGATCTCAGTGGAATTTGCCCTTTCCAGATGGCATGCATTCCTGGCAAATTCGATAACAGCTAATTGAAGCCCTAAGCAGAGACCCAGAAAAGGAATGTTTCTCTCCCTTGCATGACGGATCACCTCTATTTTCCCTTCAATGCCCCTGGAGCCGAATCCCCCGGGAACTATAACTCCGTTCACATGGTCGAGGAACCGAGTGTCCTTGAGGTCAGTCGTCTCCACCCACTCCAGGTTGATTTTGCATCCCAAATGCGCCGCGCAATGATGAAAGGACTCTACGATGGAGGCGTATGAATCCTCCAGTTTCGTGTATTTCCCACAAACGGCCACGGTGATCTCCCGGCTTGGATTCCGGATGTTGTCCACCAGTTCCTTCCATTTGCGCAAGTCGGGGGGGCTGTAGATGTTCAGCTTCTTGTGGATGATCTCCGGCAGCCGTTCCTGCTCGAAGATCATGGGGATCTCATAAATGTCATCCACATCCAGACCGGTAATCACTGCTTCCGGCTGTACATCGCAAAAATTAGAGATCTTTCTCCTGATCTCCTGGGTCAGGAACTGGGAGCACCTGCCTATTATTATATCCGGAAAAATTCCCCTCTGCTTTAGGAGGTTGACGCTCTGCTGAGTCGGTTTGGACTTCTGCTCATTTACGCCGTAAGGCACAGGGACGTAAGTCAGGTGAATATAGATGATATTCTCCCTGCCCACATCCTCTTTCATCTGCCGCATGGCCTCCAGGAAGAGCTCGTTTTCTATGTCACCCACTGTACCGCCGATCTCCACCAGCACAAGATCGGCATTCTCCTCCTTCGCCACTTCAAATATATGGGCTTTTATCACATCGGTGACATGCGGGATATACTGAACGGTTTTGCCAAGGTAATCTCCACGCCTCTCCTTCCTCCTAACCATGTCAAAGACCTTACCCATGGTCAGGTTCCACTTTGACTTGCATGTCACACCTAAGAAACGCTCGTAGTGACCGAAATCCATGTCCACTTCGGCACCGTCATCCAGGACAAACACCTCGCCATGTTCAATGGGATTCATGGTCCCGGGATCCACATTCAAGTAGCCGTCACACTTGATGGGAATTATCTTGAGTCTCGAGGAGAGGAGGTGGCCAATAGAAGCGGCGGCAATCCCTTTACCCAGGCCGGACAGGACGCCGCCGGTGACGATAATATATTTGGTGGGCATTTCTGATGAGTGTTTCACGCTCGCAATCTTGAAGCCTTAATTAATAAAAACTTAGCTTCCCAGCTATCATTAGTCAAGGCATAAAATTTCCCCAAGGCCCCCTTTCCCCCTCTCATACCCACCAGTGACCTCCCCAAGGAAAGCATGGAAGGAACATCCACTAAAACGTCTGGCAGGGACGAATCACCTTGACCCCCATTCGAAAACCTTTAGAATAAAATCGAGTTCAAAGCCGTCCAAAATCGGTTGGACCCTGAATCCCGCCCCTCAAGTAGGGTTATCGGTTCACCTCTTTGATAACGGCGAGTTGGTGTGAAGAAGAGCCCCATGGACTCAAGGCAGGTAGGGTTAAAATAGTACTATAAAAGTGTCTCTGGTTTTTTGTTATGACTCCGGTAATAGTCATAGTGGGCAGACCAAACGTGGGGAAGTCCACCCTCTTTAATCGTCTCACACGATCGAGAGACGCCCTTGTGGACGATCACCCAGGGGTGACCAGGGATCGTCTTTATGCCTCTATCACATACGATGGGGTTTCCCTGATACTGGTGGACACAGGGGGATTCGATGACATGGATGCGGACCCCCTGGCGAAGAAGGTGCGGGAGCAGATTGCCACGGCCATTGAGCAAGCAGACGGCGTGATCTGTATGGTGGACGGCCGACAGGGGCTCATCCCCGGTGATGAGGAGATCATACAGGTCTTAAGACGAAAGCAAAAAAAATTCTTCCTGGCGGTCAACAAAATAGATGGTCCCGAGCATGACCACCGGGCCGACGAGTTTTACAGGTTCGGCGTGGAAGCCGTCTACCCCATTTCAGCAGCCCACGGGTACGGCGTGAGGGCCCTGATGGAAGATGTGCTCACGCACCTCCCCCGGGCGGAATCCGAAACCGAGGATGAAGGCCTGATCAGGGTGGCTGTCCTTGGAAGGCCCAATGTGGGAAAATCCTCGCTCATCAACCGGATCCTCGGCTCGGAGCGGCTCCTGGTCAGTGAGATGCCCGGAACCACGCGCGATGCGGTTGACACCTCCTTTCGCTATCGCGATAAACAGTATGTGCTGATAGATACGGCAGGCATAAGGAAGAAGGCCAAGGTCAGGGAAAAAATCGAGAAGTTCTCCATGATCAAGGCCCTCAAAAGCCTCAGCCGCTGCCATGTGGCCGCCATCCTGGTTGACGCCTCCCAGGGGGTCCTTGAACAGGACGCCCGGATCTGCGGTTATGCCTTTGAACAGGGCCGTGGCATGGTCCTGGCGGTCAACAAGTGGGATCTCATAAAAGGGGATGCGCAAAAAAGACGAGAGCTCAACAGTTCCATTGAAAGAAAGTTGCAATTCATTCCGTTTGTGCCGAGGCTGAACCTATCCGCTCTAACCGGCGAGCGGGTAATCAAACTCTTTGACAAGATCGACCTGGTCTACGAGCAGTTCACAAGGACCATCAGCACAGCCGGCCTCAACAAGGCCCTTGAAAAAATCACCAGGAAACACCCTCCGCCCAGAACCGGCCGGCGAAGCCTCAAAGTCTATTATGCCACCCAGACCCGGACCAGACCACCCACTTTTATGCTTTTCGTGAACCAACCGGACATGGTCCATTTCTCCTATGAGCGTTTCTTGATCAACCAGTTACGCGAACACTTGGGACTGGACTCAGCCCCCATAAAACTGAGATTCAGAAAAAAATGAGTGATGCCAGAGAAAACATATGGGTAGCCAAGCTGGCTGAAAAATCGAACGCCGTGCACCTGGTCCGGGGCCTTTTGGGATGCGCCTGTCCTCCTGCGGTCTTTGACCACTACCAGGTGCAGCGCCTTGACTCCGGGGTGATCCCCGTGGTTCAACTGATCATGGGGGACCGCCTCCTGCTGTGGGTAGTCGATCTCACCAGAGTCCAGAGGGTGATGGAGGAGGCCACGAACCTCCTGGAACAGGGGCTTCGAGAGAGGGAGAGGCGGGGCCTCAACCGCTTCCGGCTCTGTATCGTGGGAGAGTGCAGCCGGGAGCTGTCCGGGGGCCTGATGAGACTTCCAGATTCATTTGACTCCAAGGTTCATCTTCACATCCTACCCTCTCTTGAAAATGCCCTTCCACAACCAAGAGGCGGCGACAACACACCTGAGGAAAAACATCCCCAAAGGGATTGCTGTTGACGTTAATACCACTATGTAGTATATAATACCAGAAACGCTATTGGCCGGTGGCCGGGCCGGAGGGATATTTTCCCCTTACTTTTAAGTGGACCGACAGGGATGGAAGGGAGCTGTTATGGACAGGACGGAGTTCTCTCAGGCGCGTAAGATAATGAATAGGACACAGCGACAGATGGCCACCCTGCTGGGCACCTCCATCAAGGCCATCCACAGCTATGAGCAGGGATGGAGGTCGATCCCGGTCCATGTGGAGCGGCAGATCTATTTCCTGTTGTCCAGAATGAGGGACCAGAAAGGTGGAAAGAGCTGCTGGGTGGCCAAGAGATGCCCTCCAGAGCGGAAGATCAGATGCCCTGCCTGGGAGTTTCGCTCCGGAAACCTCTGCTGGTTCATCAATGGGACCATCTGTGAAGGAGTGGCTCAAAGCACATGGAAGGAAAAAATGAAGATATGCCGCTCATGCGAAGTCTTTGCCCCTTTGTTGCTCCAATCGGGAAACAGTCCCTCCGCCGAACAAGGTCACGGGTGATCTGCAACCATACAAAAATCATCATATCAATATCATGGACGCCCCAAGAATCAAAACACAGGGGGATGTCACGCGATATCAGAGAGACAGCACCGAGCGGGATGCAAATACTCCTGGCAGTGAGTGAAAAGGAGACCAGGCCATGAAAATCAGGATCAGAGTCGGTTCCGTGGATCTCGACGGTGAGCTGAACGACACGCCTACTGCAAGAAAGGTTGCAGACATTCTACCCTTCAAAGGCCCTTTCAATACCTGGGGTGATGAGATCTACATTGAAATCCCGGTTGAGGCCCAACTGGATGAGACCGCAAGGGAAGAGGTGGAACTGGGGCATCTGGGTTATTGGCCCACAGGGAAGGCCTTTTGCATCTTCTTCGGGCCCACGCCCATAAGCTCCGGCGGAAAGATCATCCCAGCCAGCGCCGTAAATATCATCGGGAAGGTCTTGGGAGACGCCGCTCGCCTGAGGGCCGTGATGAACGAGACCGAGATCGTTTTGGAACCCGCGTAAAGCAGACGAGCACCAGAGCAGTTACCCTAATCGCCTTAATCTTTCGGAGAGATTGGTAAACCTCTTGGCTATTTGATCGTTTCTGACCCCCATGGCCAGGGCCTTCTTGCTCCCTATCATGACAACGAGTCTCTCCCCCCTGGTGACCGCCGTATAGATGAGATTCCTCTGGAGGAGCAGGTAATGTTGTGGCACTACGGGAATGACCACAGCGGGATATTCGCTCCCCTGGGACTTGTGGACGGAGATTGCATAGGCCAGCACTATTTCATCCAACTCCTGATAATCATAGACAACCTGTCTCTCCTCGAAAGCAACAACCACTTCCTGGTTCTCTTCATTAATGGACTTCACGATGCCTATGTCCCCGTTGAATACCTCCTTTTCATAGTTATTTCTTGTCTGCATCACCCTGTCATTGGGCCGGAAGCGCCTCTCCCCGCGCACAAGCTCCCTTCTTGAGGGATTCAGGAGGCCCTGGAGCTTTTGATTGAGGTTCTCCGTCCCCACCACCCCCTTGTGCATGGGGGAGAGCACCTGGACGTGCTTCATCGGATCCAAGCCAAAACGCCTGGGAATACGATTGCATACCAGCTCCATAATCAGCTCAAGGATCTGATCCGGCTCTTGCTGCTCGATGAAATAAAAATCTCCCAGCTCCTGTCCAAAATCCCTGACCTCGGGAACCAGGCCCCTGTTGATCCTGTGGGCATTGATAATGATCAGGCTTTCCTTTGCCTGTCTGAAGATCTCCCTGAGCTCCACTACCGGCACCGCCTCAGAGCGAATGATATCCTTCAGGACATTGCCGGGGCCCACCGAAGGCAGTTGGTTGGTATCGCCCACCAAAATCAGAGTAGCCCCTGAGGGTACGGCCCGAAGAAGATGGAACATAAGGGGCATGTCGATCATGGAGACTTCATCAAGGATGATCACGTCTCCATTGAGCGGCCGTTCTTCGTTTCGCTGGAATCCTCCTTGTTGCCATCTAAATTCAAGAAGCCGGTGTATGGTGCTTGCAGTTTGACCGGTGGCTTCGCTCATCCGCTTTGAAGCCCTACCCGTCGGAGCGGCAAGAAGCACATGCGCCCCAGCCGCCCTGTAGATCTGTATAACGGCGTCAATAATGGTGGTCTTGCCCGTACCGGGGCCACCGGTAATGATTAAGACCTTTTCTCTGATTGCCCTTTTTACGGCGTCAATCTGCAGCCGCCCCAGCCTCATCTTTATCCTTTTCTGAACCCAGTTGACAGCCTTTTCGGCATCAATAGGCCTCACCCGCCTTTCCGATGAGAGAAGCCGCTGCAGGTGCCGGGCGCTCTCCGATTCGCAATAGTATAACCATCTAAGGTAGACGGCCTTGGGATTCGGGGCAGGATCATCCCCTCCAGAAGTCAAATCCTCTATCACTATCTTCCCTTCAACAACAGTGTTCTCCAATGCCTTGATGATTGTTCCCCTGTCCACCTCCAGTACTTCCAAACACTTATCGACCAGCGGCTCATAAGGGTAAAAAAGGTGCCCCTCGTCGGACAGTCGGTTCAAAACATGTAGAATTCCCGACTCCACCCTGACAGGGGCGTCCTTCCTGAAACCCAGTTTTTCAGCGATCCTGTCCGCTGTTGAAAATCCGATCCCCCTGATATCCGCGGCCAGTCTGTATGGGTTCTGAGTGACCACCGCAACTGAACGCTGACCATACTGACGGTAGATCTTGGTGGCATGATTCACCCCCACTCCATGTTCCTGAAGGAATATCATGATCGCCCGGATCTCCTTTTGCTCGGCCCAGGCCTGGCGTATCATCTCAATCCGCTTGCGGCCGATTCCCTCTACGCGAGCCAGATCCTCTATATGCTCATCAATGACTTCCATGGTCTTTTCGCCAAACTCCTTCACAATCCGCGAAGCCATGACCTTGCCAATGCCCCTGATAAGCCCGGAGCCGAGGTATTTACGGATTCCTTTGACTGAGGCCGGAAGCCTGGTACGGTGGCTCAGGACCCGAAACTGCCGCCCGAATTTCTTGTGCTCCTCCCAAACCCCTTCCATCTCCAGGACCTCCCCTGGGACCAGCCCTAACAGGTTCCCTACGATGGTGACAGGCGCCAGGAACCCATTCACAGTGACCTTTGCCACCGTAAATCCTGTTTCATCATTCATATAGGTAATCCGCTCGATCTGGCCCCGCAGTTCGACATTCTGATCGGGGGCATTGAGAGTTGATCTGTTTGACATATGGCTCCTTGAGTCCTACTTCCCTTTGGCCTCTTCCTCCAGGCGATACCTCTTTTCACTCTTCCGGCACAGCTCCCAGATTATGCACTGACTCCTGTACTGACAGTAACCACAAGGGTCGGTGCAGGCTTCGCAGTTATCAAGACACTCCTTGCAATATCCGACTTCCATCTTCTGACATCTGGTGTATGCCTCCCGATCAGGATGATATCGACACATCATGATTCAACAACCTCCCTCCATCCGCGGATTTTCAAGAGGAGCCGCCCTCCTGTATCTCCATCAAACGCATTGGAATGCTATACCGCATACCCGATTGAGATTATCAGTTTACCTCCCTGGCCCGGTTTATCCGCTAAGGTCGCCGTGTCCTTGGCCGAAGCACAAAACCGATTTTGACATCGATGAATAATATTGTCTTTCTCAAAGAGGTAAACTGTTATATAATTCATAAGTATCAGAGATAGCCAGCTATTTCAATTACACCATACTCCACCGCGAACGATTAGGGACCGGGCCGGATCATGGGATTTGTCTTCGATCGAAATATGGCCAGGATTTATGATGCCTGGAGCCGCTCCTCCCAAGGCAGAGCCATTGACCGGTCCATAGAGCAGCTCATCCTAAGCCTGCTCGACCCCGGGTTAGGGGAGAGGGTGTTGGATATAGGCTGCGGCAGCGGGAATCACCTCCTGATTCTCAACAAGATGGGTCTTGACGTGAGCGGCGTGGACGCTTCCCCAGAAATGATCGAGCTGGCCAAAGAGAGGCTCGGTCATCGATGCACTTTGAAGACCGGTGTGGCCGAAGACCTCCCTTTTGAGGACAATGAATTCGATTTTGCTGTATTGATCAATACCGTGGAATTTCTGGACAACCCCGTGGAAGCCCTGAGAGAAGCAGGCAGGGTGGCCAATAAAAAGGTGTTCGTGGGAGTAATCAACAGCCTTTCATGGAACGGCCTGCTGAGGAGAATCGAAGGCTACCTCGGGAATCCACTCTTTGGCGGCGCCAAGTTTTATAACCTCTGGCAATTAAAATCTCTTCTGAAGGCAGCGTACGGTCCCGTTCCAATCTCTTGGGGTTGTATCAAATTACGGCCAAGTTTCGTGGAAGAGATGAGGCCATTCGGCAGGCCCCTGTGGGACTGGAAAGAGTCGCCATTCGGGTTTTTCCTGGGAGTTTCCGCTACCATGGCCTACCGAATCAAAGCGGACAAAATACCCCTTAAGATCAGGCTCAAAGAAGCCACGCAACCCCTAATGACGGTCAAGACCTTCAGCCGGATGGCAGCCCATCAGGGCCAAGGGGGCGAGTTCAAGGCCCGTAATTGTCCATGGGTGTATTGAAAAGGAGCTGAAATACATGAAAGAGGCCTACCTTTATGAGCGACTGGAAAATGAAAAGGTCCGGTGCCATCTCTGCAACCACCATTGCGTGATCAAGCAGGGGCGAACGGGCATTTGCGGGGTCAGGGAGAATCGCTCGGGAACCCTCGTAAGCCTGGTCTATACAGAGGTTATTGCCAGGCATTGCGATCCCATTGAGAAAAAGCCCCTCTTTCACTTCCTCCCCGGCACCCGCTCCTACTCTATCGCCACAGTGGGTTGTAATTTCAGGTGTCTTTTCTGCCAAAATGCGGACATATCCCAGATGCCCGCGGATCACCATCGGATCATGGGAGAAGAGATGACACCCGAGATGATCGTCCGCGATGCCCTGAATACCCGCTCGGCAAGCATCTCCTATACATATACGGAGCCCACCGTCTATTTTGAGCTGGCCCTTGACACGGCCAGGCTTGCAGCCTCAAAAGGCCTAAAGAATGTTTTCGTTACCAATGGATACATGACCGAACAATGTTTACGGGAAATATTTCCGGATCTAAATGCCGCAAACGTGGACCTCAAGGCCTTCAATGACCGATTTTACAAGGAGCAATGCGGCGCCAGACTCGATCCTGTGCTGAAAACCCTTGAGAATATGAAAAAGATGGGGATCTGGCTCGAAGTCACTACCCTGCTGATCCCGGGGCTGAACGATTCCAGCTCTGAACTCGAGGAACTGGCGAAATTTCTTGCCGGGCTGGATCCTGATATACCCTGGCACATCAGCCGCTTCCACCCCACTTACCGCCTGACCAACATCGCCCCCACGCCTGCGGCCAGCCTCCGCAAGGCGAGGGATATAGGATATGAGGCAGGATTGAAATATGTTTACACCGGAAACGTCCCGGGTGACGAGGGGGAGAAGACCTTCTGCCACCAATGCGGGGAGCTTTTGATCGATCGCTTCGGATTCAACATAATCAAATACCGCATCAAACAAGGCGCTTGCCCCAAATGTGGTTCCCAAATCCCAGGAGTATGGGCCGATTGAACTGATGCCGGCCTCACACGGGAGGGCTTCTTTACTTTTGCCTCTCCTGCTGATAGGATGAACGTGCTAAGGAGGGCTTTTTCAGGGTTCTTCTTAAATAAATGACCCCCGCTGAATCAAGTTGAGGCCTTCTTCCATTTGGCGGGGGTCAAGTTTAGCAGGGTAAAAAACAAAAAGGATCTTGAGATGAAACGCAGAGACGAGGTAGCTTTGAAGATTGCCAAGGAGATTGTGGTCAAATTCATCGAGGTGGGAAGATTGTCGCTCAGCTCATTCGACGATGCGTGGAAGCAGATTCATCGGGCGGTAAGAAACTCCATCTCCGAAGAAGACCCGGAAGAATAATCCTAATAGTGGACCTCCATCAGGAACAGTCCCTGTGCAGGGGCCTTGATTCCTGCCAGCCGCCTGTCCCTTGACTCAAAGATACCCCTGAAATCTTCAATCCCTATCTTTCCCAGACCTACTTCCACCATAGTTCCAACAAGATTCCTCACCATGTGTCTAAGGAACCCGTCTGCCTCCAGCACAATGCGAAGCAGCCCATTTTCAGGGCCGTAGAGGGCTGCTCTTGTGACAATTCTTACCGGATCAAGGGTTCCGCTTCCGGATGACTTGAAGGCCGAAAAGTCATGCCTGCCCCTGATCATTGCCAGACACTCAGCCATTGCTTCTGTGTCGAGCGGGACCTGGATGTGCCATACGTACTGGCGAAGAAAAAGGTCCGGATCTTCCCTGTTTAAAATCCTGTACTCGTATGCTTTTCCTTTGGCGCTGTACCTGGCATGAAAGTCCAAGGGGACATATTCTGCGGATCTCAAAAAAATGTCGTCCGGCAGCAGAGAATTGAGTCCTTTCCTTATTGCCTCCGGAGTGAGCCTTGAGCGGGTCTTGAAATTACACACCTGATTGACCGCGTGGACACCGGCATCCGTGCGGCCGGAGGCATTCAGTGTCACCCGCTCTCCCAACATCATTTGGATCTTCTCTTCCACAAGCCCCTGAACGGTGGCCTCGCGACTTTGGCGTTGCCAGCCATGATAGCGGGTGCCGTCATAGGCCATTACAAGCTTGATGTTGTATACGGGATCAGCCATCAGCAATCAGTCGCATGCAACCACAGGCACACCAAAAAGAAAGGGAGTTCTTCACGAACTCCCCGTAACAAATTTCCAATAATGAAGGACTGGCCGCCTTAACGCTTGGAGTACTGGAACCGCTTGCGGGCCCCGGGCTGGCCGTATTTCTTGCGTTCCTTCATTCTTGAGTCTCTGGTCAGGTATCCTTCCCTCTTGAGGGAATCGCGAAGCTCCGGAACGGCCTCCACAAGGGCCTTGCTTATCCCATGTCTTACGGCTCCCGCCTGGCCTGTGATTCCACCTCCCCTTACGTTCACATACAGGTCGAACTTGTTGGCAGTTTCGGTCAGCCTGAGGGGTTCCATCACCAGTGTCTGCTCTGAAACGCGGGTGAAATACTTTTCCATGGGTCTCTTGTTAATGATGAGCTGTCCGTTTCCCGGCTTCATCCATACACGGGCCACGGCCGTCTTTCTCTTCCCAACCGCGTGAATCATCTCCTCTGCCATTTAGATCTCCAATAATTCCGGTTGTTGTGCCTGATGGGGGTGATCAGGTCCGGCGTAAATTTTCAATTTTTTCAACTGCCTGCGTCCCAGGCTGTTCTTGGGCAACATGCCCTTCACGGCAAACCGCAAAATATCCTCCGGCTTCTTCCTCCGGAGATCCTTTGCGGTGATCTGCTTCAACCCACCCATGTATCCACTGTGGCGGTAATAGATTTTTTGGTCCCACTTCCTTCCGGTAAGCTTCACCTTGTCGGCATTGATGACCACTATAAAATCCCCGGTATCCGCATGAGGGGTAAAAATGGGCTTGTGTTTACCTCTCAACCGCATGGCGATCTGGGTAGCCAGCCTGCCCAGGACTTTATCCCTGGCGTCAACCAGGTACCATTTCCTGTCCACTTCCTGTTCTTTGGCGACAAAGGTCTTCATGGTTAATATCCACCCTTCAAAAATGCAAAAAATTCTTTTATGGTAATTTCTCATCTATGTCAAGGGATTTCTCCGGGAAATTCTATTGACAAATGCATGCATTCCTGTTACACAAATCACCCTCAATGGGCGCCCGTAGCTCAGTTGGATAGAGCGCCGGGCTTCGAACCCGTAGGCCGCAGGTTCGAGT
>JAOZOW010000058.1 GCA_029933075.1 Deltaproteobacteria bacterium
TGACCGGGAGGGTCCCTGAGAACGTTGAGGGAATGGAGTCTGAGAAAATTAAAGTAGCCGACACGGATAAGAGCGCCAGGATCTGTCGCCTGGTCAGCAGAATACAAAGGGCCATTGATGCGGGTGACAGAGCAGAGGTGGATGCGCTCATCGAGCAATTAGCCACACTTAAAGGAGAGGGAAACAAATACGTTCTAAAGCTAAGGGCATTCTGGCACATTAAGCAGGGAGAATATGATTCCGCCTCTTCACTCCTGACGTCATTACTTCAAATGGATGAAAACGATCTTGATGCGGGGATCAATATGGCCGTTCTCGAAATAAGAATGCAGAAGCTGGATCAGGCGAGGAGGAGGCTGCTGCGGTTAAGGCATATCTATCAGGACAATACATTGATACAGGGTCTTCTCCAGCAGATAGGGAGATAATGGCTGTTTCCGGGAGGGCCATCGATCGGCTTGTATCTATTGCGATCTATGCAGGATTCGGATGCCTTTCACTCTGGGCGGGAATTGCGCTGATCAATCATTCTCTCGGCGCCAGACTATACAAAGATTTTCTGCTCGGATGGGAGGTGGCAGCGGTTACATATACCGAGCAGGGAGGCGTATGGCCCCCCTTTTCAGGGGGAAACCATGTAGAGTATATGGAACAGGTGACGCGCCTTTTTTGCAGCAGAGGACTTTCTCTTCCCGAGTCCAATACGGGCCGCCCCTATCTTTATCGTTTCGACAAGATCGGAGCGCCGGAAGAAGATATTTTTCTTCTGTGTTTTTCTCAACGGATTATTCTCTACGGGCTCTCGAGCAATACATTCACCCTTTTGGACTCATATATTGATGGAAAGGATGATCCGGAAGAGGGGAGGTTTCAGGGGCGGCTGAGTAGGGATGGCATTAGCTACACGGGGGTGTGGCAGCTATGATAGTGGAAGGAACAGATGAAGAACTGAAATATCTGGAGCACTTCGGGCTACGCTTCAATCCTTTCCCCGTGGCACCTGATCTGGAGAATTTCTTCCTCTCTCATAATATTGACCTCCTGATCAATGAGATCGTTCACGGCATCCTTACGAGGAAAGGGTTTATGGTGTTAACTGGAGAGATCGGCCTCGGTAAGACCACCATCAGCCGAAAAATCCTTAGTATCTTGGATGAGAAGAGAGTTGAAACTTCACTGGTCTTCCATACTACCTACCAGGACGTGGAGTTGCTCAAAGAGATCAACCGTGATTTCGGGCTGCAGGCAGAAAGCGAGAAATTTGGGGAGCAGATGAGGCTTCTTAATAAGTTCTTGTTGGACCAGAACAGCCAGGGTAAGAACTGCGCCATCATCATTGATGACGCGCAGAACCTTAACAAGAAAAGCCTGGAGCTGGTTCGCATGATATCCAACCTGGAGACCGACCAACAAAAGCTGGTGCAGATCTTGCTCATAGGTCAACCGGAATTGATGGACAAGCTAAACTCTTCGGAGCTCAGGCAGCTAAAAAGTCGTATTGTTATACGCAGAGAGGCCAGGCCCCTCAACCTCGAAGAAGTGAACAGTTACCTGCTGTTTAAACTCAATGCGGCCGGGAATAATGGAAGGACCAGGGTGCGAAAGAGCGCGGTAAGAAAAATTCACCGGCTAACCCGGGGAAACTTCAGGCAGATAAACACCTTGATGGACCGGTGTCTTTATGCAGCTTACTTACACGATACCACGGAAATAACTTCAGGTATTGTCAAGGAAGCTTACGGTGATCTTTTTCCCCGAAAGACGCCATCAGTAAGAAAGAGCGTGGCATGGGGACTGTCCTTTCTGGTGATTTTTTCGATAGCGGGTATCCTCGTTTATTCTGGTTTTTTATTCCAGACCCCTTTCATGGGCTCTGTCTCCAGGAGTCCAGTGCCGACCGTAGCGCCTCGGCATAAGATCGAACCTCAAGCATCCAGAGACACGCCTTATGTAGGGCATCCAGTACGAGCACAAGCCGGGGTAGAGATTTCGGTGCCTGCGCCTATAAAAGATTTCCTTAGAATTTACCACCTTTCTGAATATGAAAGGCCTTTGTTTGATGCCCTGAAGACCCGACGGTTCCGGGAAGTGTCGGACAGGATATACGAGCATACAGGATATCGTCTGATCCTGCTTCACAGTGTGCCGGACAGTGTCAGGGAGAAGTACGGGATCCTTGCCTACCCGTCTGAGGCTGGCGGAGGGGAGACATACTTTCTTTTCTGGCGTCCCCGGATCCAGCTTAAAAAATTTTATTACGGATACCGTGGCGAGGATATCCGAGAGCTTCAGGAGATGCTGGCAACCGAGCATTTTTATGAGGATCATATTGACGGCATTGTAGGAAAAAATCTCATGAAAGCGGTCATTCATTTTCAGGAAAAGGCGGGACTTCCTATTACCGGGGTTCCCGACGATACGACCCTTTTTCTCTTATGCCATTCCGCGGAAGCCGGGAACAAGGCAGACTCTTAAGACAGAAAGGAGAAGACCTGTGCCCATGCAACCTCAGAGGCACAAAAAGCCCCTTGGCGAATTATTGAAGGAAAAAGGCCTTATCGGGCGGGAGCATATTGAGTTTGCTATCCAGGAACAGCGGATCACGGGGGAGAGGATCGGGGAGATCCTCGAGAGGCTCTGCTTTGTCACCGAGTATGATGTGGTGACCACCCTCTCCGAACAGGAAGGCGTGCCTTTCCTCGATCTGGACGAGGTGCTGCCCTCAGAAGATGTCCTGAGGCTTTTTAACAAGAATTTCTGCCTGACCCATGTGTTTTTGCCCCTGAGCGCCGAAGGTCAGTCCATAAAGATAGCCGCAGCTTCGGTTTCGGATGGCCAGGTAGAAAAGCTGGTCAATCGACATACGGGACTGACCCCCACGCTCTTCCTCTCGGAAAGGAAAAAAATAATAAATGCCATTAATAAATTTTACTATTTCGTGGAGCATCCCATAGAGAAACTTATTGAAACAGAGGTCAATCTTCTCGCCCGGGATGCGGAGATGGCCAGGGGTATGGATAACCTTATCAACCATATCCTGCACTATGCGGTCAAGATGAGGGCGACCGATATCCATATTAGACCCATGGCCCGATCCACTAATATTTCTTTCCGGGTGGATGGCGTGATGACTTCGGTGCTCTCCCTCCCCGTATCCTTGAACCGGCTGATTCCCAGTTTGAAGATGAAGGCGGATATGGATATCGCTGAGCAGAGGCTCCCTCAGGATGGTAGGTTTTCTGCCACTATTCTCAACAATGGTTACGATTTCAGGGTCTCCACGATCGTCTCCCCTCAGGGCGAAAACATGGTTCTCCGGATTTTACCAATGGAGGCCGCCGTCATGGGCATGGGGCAGCTCGGTTTTTTTGAGGAGCATATCCATGTGGTCGAGCAGATGTTCAATGAGCCCTTCGGGATCATTCTGCTCACCGGGCCCACCGGTTCAGGCAAATCCACCACCCTCTATGCAGGCATAAGAAGGCTCAATCTGCTCCAGAAAAACGTTATCACTGTTGAAGAGCCCATCGAGTATGACATCCCGTTGTTGCGCCAGACCCAGGTGAATGAAAAGGCAGGATACACCTTTGCCAATGCCATCCGTTATTTTCTTAGGCATGATCCCGATGTCATTTTGGTAGGCGAAATCAGGGACCTTGAAACGGCTGCTACCGCCATCACTGCATCCACCACAGGCCATCTGGTTCTCTCAACCCTTCATACAAACAGCGCGGTGGGCGCCATCCCCCGCCTGAGAGACTTAGGGGTGAGGTCTTTCCTGATTGCCGATTCATTGATAGGGGTGGTGAGCCAGCGATTGGTGCGAAGGATATGTAACAACTGCAAAGAAGCGTACAGGCCTCCTGAATGGGAAAAGACCTATTTAAGAGATCCTTCTATTGAGGAGCTTTACAAGGGCAGGGGATGCGAGGTCTGCAATGGTTCCGGATACTTTGGGAGGACCCTGGTCTATGAACTGCTGCTGGTGGACAAAGAGCTTGCCCATCTCATCGATCAGGAGGCGGATCTGAGCGTGATCACTGAGAAGGCCAGAGAGAGCGGGTTCGTGGACATATTCGACATCACGGTGAGCAAGGTGAAGCAAGGCATCACCAGCGCGGAGGAAGCGATGCGGGTGCTGGGACATATCAGGCAGGTATGAGGAACGGGCATTGAACTATTTCAGGTACAAGCTCATTGAACCATCGGGTGAAGTTTCTTCGGGGATTGCCAAGTTCCCTTACAAGGAGGTCATGTCCGCCATTTCGCATCTGGAAAGAGATGGCAGCACCACCATTTATGTCAAAAAACTGGGGCGCTTCTCATCCTTTATTCTTGAACTTGGCAGTTTCAGGCTGCGTAAAAAATTGCCAAGGTCCTTTCAGGCCGAGTTTTTAAATAATCTCTCCCTGATGCTTCGCTCAGGTATGACACTGAACACCGCCCTGGAAGAGGCGGCGGCAAGCACCGATAGGCCCGAATTTGAGGCGAGCGTCAGGGACATCATCATGAACATTCAGGCCGGGGCAAGTTTCTCAGAGGCAGCGGAAAAGTATCCAGCTATCTTTCCCCGAACCGTCATTCACCTGATCAGGCTTGGCGAGGAGACCGGAAAGCTTGACCGGACCCTTATGGATGCCTCCGAGCACCTGAAAAGGATACAGACCATCGTCAGTGATACAAAACAGGCACTCCTTTATCCCAGCTTTGTATTTGTTGCCATGGGTGGCGGGCTGCTTTTCTGGTTTTACTATGTGGTACCCAAAATAGTAAGTCTTTTCAAAGAGATGGATGTGACTCTTCCCGGGCTGACGGTTTTCCTCCTCAGGCTTTCAGAATTTGTTCGTTCAAACATCCTCACCATGGTTACCGGGATTGTGCTGGGCTTCTTTTTCATGGTTGCCTTTTACAGGAGGAATCGCCGGTTCAGAAAATTCATGGATGCGCTCCTGCTCAAAATCCCGATTGCCCGCTCCATCACGTCGGCATCGGCGCTGGCCTTTATCAGTGAGTATTTCAGCCTCCTGATAAACGTGGGTATTGATATCATGCGTACTATGGATATCCTCAAGACATCCATCAGAAATGAGGTCTACCGTGAGAAACTTGAGGAGGTGCGATCGGGGCTGACAAAGGGGGAGGGAATTGCGGACTCTTTTAAAAAAGTCCCCATTTTTCCATCTTTTGTCGTAAGGATGATCAACGTAGGAGAGCAGAGCGGCACGCTCCCCGAACAGCTTTCATACATTGCAGACGATTACAGGAACAAACTCTCCATCCTGGTGGCCACCATCGGCAAGATGATTGAACCGGTGGTGCTTGTGGTGGCAGGGGCCATGTTCGCCATCATCGTGGGAGGGCTTTTCCTTCCCATCTACGATCTTGTCTCAAAGGTAAGCGGAAGGTAGGTTGGCCCTTCACTCGGGGCAGGAATGGGAGCGCGTCATATCCTGGAGCACTTCACTGGCCGAGAGGCCCCGCGTGTAGATCCGCACCTCATCGATCAAGCCGTCATATTTGTATCCCGTCGGGTTCGCATCCCAGCCGCTGATATAGAGGGTGGAGCTCACTGTCCTTGAGCACTGAGAGCCCACCAGCAGCGCGGCGGGTTGCAGGACCCCGTCTATGTAAAGCTGGTTCTTGGATGGGGCGTTGTTCGTGAAAATCGCCGCCACATGGTGCCAGTCGTTTGCCAGGCTCCCGGCCCCTGATATACCGAAGAGGTCAGAGCAGCCCGTGTTGAAACCGAATTGATCTGTAGTTCGGAACCAGAGATCGTAGGCGCTTCCCCAACCAATGGGCATTTCCGAGGCATTTCCGGCCCACTTCATCCAGAAGCAGACCGTGGTCTTGTCCCCAGCGGTGGTGGAGACGGGGAGGCCTGTGATTTCAATGTAGCTGTCATTATTGGAAAATTCGCCCGCATAGCAGAGCTGGCTGTCTGTCTTGTTGACGGCCGCGCTGCCGTAAGCAGTGCCGTGATACCCGTTCCCCGAGGAATCCTTGACTTCATCTGCCACCCCGATGCTCCACGAATCCTCGTCCATGTAATACTCGGCCACAGCGGCGGTATAGCAGGAGCCGGAACAGTCATGGGTCAGCGAGAGGAGATCGTTTACTTCATCCTGGGAGAGGAGCCGATTATAGATCATGACCTCGTCGATCCAGCCGTGGAAGACCTGGTTCACGTCAAACCCCCCGCCGAGAGCGTCCTGTTCCTGCCCCAGGATGGCCCCGCCTGGATCCAGGGTTACGGTGGCGGTGTTCACAGTGCCGTTCGTGTCACTGAGCGCGGTCCCGTCCAGGTAGACGATCTCCGCCCCGTCCGAGGCCCGGCGCGTCCAGACCAGGTGGTGCCAGAGGCCGTCCGCAACGCTGGCGCCGATGTTGAACACGCCGGTCTGGCTGTCATTGACCCATGTGTAAAGCGATGTGCCAGAAGAATTCAGGTAGATGAGCATGCTGTTGTAAGCCCCGCTGCGGGCCCCGGAGAAGATCGTGGTGATGCTGGACGAGAGGCTCTCCACCCTGAACCACAGGGAAAGGGAGAAATCTCCAAGGTTGTTGAAAGCCTCGTGACCTAATGTAACATACTGATCGGTCCTCCCATCAAGGTTCAGGGCCGCAACATAGCAGACCTTTCCCACGGAACGATCCACTGTATCCCCGGCGTCCACATTGTGGCTCTCCCCGTGGGCCCCTGTGTCGCTCGTGTCCGTTAACTCGCCGGATGTCCCGTCCCATGTGCACTCATCCATGTGCCATTCGCCCACCATGCCGGCATAGTAAGGCGCATCCGCCCCATCCCCGCTGATATTGAGCGTGTAGAAGCCTGAATCCACCTGGTTGTCAGGACAACTGCTATCAGCGGCCGTCAGCTTGAACTGGTAACCGGTCCCTGCCGTGGAAGTACCGATCTTGCGAAAACGGGCCGTGTTGTCTCCCGTGCCGATCACCTCGAAACCGCCGGGATTGGTCCCGAGCCACTGAATCTGCCAGCTCCCTAAGGCGCCCATCCGGGGCCCCGATACGGTAAAATCCTGGTAGAACGTGGAGGTGGAGCAGTTGAAAGTCTGAGGGGCGGCAGGTGAGATTGTGAGGGCGCCGTTGGTAACCTTCAGGGTTAAGGTCCTCTCGTCCATCCTGCTTGCGGAGTCTGTAACCCTGACAGTGATGTCGTAGTCCCCTGCGCACACGTTGATTGTGCCATGCAGTTCCCCTGTGGCAGGGACGATAGAAAGCCCGCTTATGGGGTTAGGCGGGACGATCTCCCAGCCATAGGGGGTAGTGCCCCCGGTTGCGGTCAAGGTGGTGGAATAGGCGCTATTGATGGTGCCGTCCGGCAGAGAGGTGGTGGTGATAACCACCGAATCGGCAGCGCAATCTCGGGTCTCATTCATGTCCTGAATGATCTCGTTCTCGGCAAGGGCCCGGTTGTAGATCCTGACCTCGTCAATCAGCCCGCCGAAGAAATTCCTCGGGGAGGCGCTCCCCCTGGCCCCTATGAGCAGCTTGCTGCTGTTGGACCCCATGGCCCCGCTCTGGTTCCTTAAGTAAACCCGCTCTCCGTTTTTGTAGAGGATTTGCTGATGTCCATCATAGACCGTGGTTACGTAGGTCCAGGTATCCGCAGCTATCGGGAAAGAGGTCCCCCCATCCCATGCCCAGTGGGGCTGCCAGGCATAGCGAACATACCCTCCATAGACCCTGGCCTCGTACAGGTTCTCTTTGTTGTAGATGATATTCTCTCCGGTAGAGCCGTCCCACCTTATCCAGGCGGAGATGGTCCAGGGATCGGCACCCGGGTCAAGGTCGCCGTCCGAGGGGTCGCCTAAGTCCAGGTAGCCTCCATTGTTGGCATCCACCCGCGTAAAGACACCGGCCCTGCATACCTTTCCACCGGAAGGCGTCGTCTGAGAAGGTATCGATCCGGATCCCATCTTGGCAGCTACCCCGTGGCTTGCCCCCGAACCGGAGTCCTTCACCTCATTGGCTGTCCCGTTCCAGGGGAAGTTCTCCATCCGGTACTCGGCCAGAGGCCCCTCATAGCAGCCCCCGGAGCAGCTATGAGTGAGACTATATATATCCTGGATCTCATCCTCATCCAGGGCTTTGGAGAAAACCATCACCTCATCGATCTTACCATTGAAGTAGTTGTCCACATGCTGGGAACTTCCCACAGTAAAAGGGCTGCCCGTGGCATCATCTAGGTTCCCTCCACCGCTCCATGTGGTGGTGTCTTCGTACGTAGTATCGTTGATGGTGACCCTAACTGTGCCATTGTCATAGCTCACCGCTATAAACGTCCAAGCATTCAGGTTCACCGCACCGTTAGGGCCAAAGTCTCCGTATGTATCCTTGCCCTGGGTGTCAATGTATACATGCACCCTTCCACCGGTGGTTATGCCGATCTCCAGGTTGTCATTATAAGGATCAGATGCTTTTGCAATAAAGCAGTTTTGGGTATTGTGATTGGTCTGAGCACTTGAAAGTGAAAGAGGATAGATCCATGTCGAGACCGTGAAGGAATTGCTTCCCATGCCCAGAGTGCCATTGAGAATGTCGCCCATGTCAAGGTAGTCATTAGTCCCGTCAAAAAAGCCAGCCCTGCATGTTTTCCCTGAGCCTATAGTATTGCCCCCGTTCATGGCGGTACCATCCAGGAAGTTTTCACCAGAGTCCTTAACCTCTCCGGTCGTACCGTTCCATAAACATTCGTCCAGGTGCCATTGGGCATCGAGGTTTTCGGTATAAGGAGCCCCCGTTCCGGCAGATGTGATGTGGATGTAATAGACGGCGGTAGTCACGATGTTGGTAGAGCAGGTAGAATCGGTGGCTGTGAGTGTGAACGTAAAATCCCCAGCGGACGTAGCTCCACTCTTCCAGAATTTTCCTACTGTGGCTGACTTGGTATCAATTTGAAATCCTCCAGGATCTGTGCCTTGCCAGTTGATGGTCCAGTTGAAATCCCCTACGTGCCCTCCGTTCACAGTGAAATCTTGGGAGAAGGTAGAGCTGTCTACGGTGAAATCCGGGTTTCCTGACCCGCCCCCCTTAGGTCCCGGCGAGACTGTCAGTGTGCCGTTTGAGACGGTAAGGGTAAATGAATGTGAATCGGTCTTGGCAGAATCGTAACGGTCCTCTACTCGGACGGTGACTGTGTAACTCCCTTCGCAATTGTCAATAGTTCCGCTAAGGGTGCCGTTCCACAGGCTGATGCTCAGCCCCGGGATGTTGCTGGGTGTGATGCTGTCCAGGTACCAGTAATAGTAGCCGGAACCTCCGGTAGCTTGAAAAGTATGGGTATAAGATGCACCAACAGTGCCCTCCGGCATGGCACTAGTGTTGATTTGCACGGCGTCCTGGGGCGGACACTGGGAGCACACCGTGAGGCCGGACCTGCAGCAGTCCTGGTCATGGCAATCTATATAACCATCTCCATCGTTGTCCACGCCATCGCTACAGAGGGTATCGGTGTTTTCTGCGCCCGTACCCCCGCCACCGCCGCCACCGCCGCCGGTGCAGTTCTTCTGGTTCAGCTCGTTGAGAGACAGGGCCCGGACAAGATCGTCATATGTGGTGGACTGAATTTTCCCCGGGAAATTGAACCCCGGATTAGAGCTGGTGCCCTGCCCGTTACACAGGTCAAAGAATCCGTTTGAGCCGTCCAGGTCCTTGGGGCCGCCGCTGGCCACCACATAGGCTTGGTTGCTGGAATTGCTCTGGTCTGCACTGCAATTGTCGGCAGTGGTTGTATATACTTTGCTGGTGGTAAAAGCGGTAGTGGCTGCATTGCTGATCGCATTGCAGAATGCGTCTCCGTCGGGAAAGGTTCCAGCAAGGGTGTCGTAGACCCCGTATCGGATTGGATTGCCCCAGGCATCTTCGTTGGAGGAAAGACCTAAAGTAATATAGGGAAGGTCGCCCAGATATTCCCCCGTATTTTCCTGACCGTCTTGATCGGTATCGGCATATGGGAGACGGTGGTTGGCGAGGCTGTATCCCTGAAGGGCATAATCCACTTTTTCCAGGATCGCCTGGGCCTTTTTGATCTTGGCCGATTGGATGAGGGAGGGAAGGATCGTGGCCACAATGGAGATCACAATTCCCACTATAACAATTACCACGGCCATTTCTATGAGGGTAAAGCCTAAGGCGCTCGCATTTCCTGACAGACGGGATGAGGAAGACAGTGAGATTTTCATGACAACCCGTAGGGCTTTATCAGATCCTGTGAATTTATGTTTGTATACTGTTTATATATCGGAAGTCCGGTACATGGCCTTTAGCGAGATTATCTGTGGTTTTCCTGTTTTCGACCCAGTGTCTCATAATTGTTGCCAGTGCCTTACATTTAAGCAAAGCTTACCGGGATTGGTCAATTCAATTCTTCTCCCTTGCGCGTTACATGGAGGGCACGACATTTCAGGGCCTTTCTTTGGAAAGTTGTGTTGACAAACGCAATTGGATGTTTAAGAATTAAAATCATTTCCATGAGAGGTGCATTGCCGTGGAGAAAAAGGCAAGAGACACATACAAACCCATGGTGATTTCTGGATTAACGCTCGACCCCGTGACCAACAGTCCCATCGTTATCCTCAAGGAGGTTAACGGGGAACAGACTCTGCCCATCTGGATCGGGCTTCTGGAAGCGACGGCTATTGCAAGTGAGATGGAGGGGATCAAATTTTCCAGACCGATGACCCACGATCTTCTAAAAAACCTGATGGAGATGATGAAGGCCGAGGTCCTGAAAGTGGAGGTATGCGATCTCAAGGATAATACATATTATGCCTTGATCCATTTCAGACATGGGGAAAAGGAGATGGCCATCGATGCCAGGCCGAGCGATGCCCTGGCCCTTTCCTTGAGAGTGAAGGCCCCTATCTTCGTCTCAGAAGAGGTAATTAAGAATTCCAGCAGAATCGATCTCAAAGCAGAGCCCGAGGACAAATCCGAGAAAGGCAAGAAATGGCTTGAAATCCTGGAAAACCTCAAGCCCGAGGATTTTGGCAAGTATAAGATGTAGCACCCATCCTGTCTCTTTTTGCTCACCCGAATGATGATAGATCTGCACACCCATTCTCTTTTCAGCGACGGCGAACTCATACCTTCAGAGCTTGTGAGACGCATGGAGGCCTTGGGATACAAGGCCGTAGCCATCACGGATCATGTGGATGCATCACAGCTCGATTTCGTGGTACCCAGGATTGTCCACATTGCCGAGGAACTAAATCACCACCAAGCCGTGCGGGTCATCCCGGGGGTTGAATTGACCCATGTGCCCCCCGGCCTCATCGCTTCCCTTGTAAAGGAGGCCAGGGAGTTGGGGGCGGCGCTTGTGGTTATTCATGGAGAGAGCCCGGTTGAGCCTGTTGCACCGGGAACGAATCGAGCAGGTATAGAGGCAAAGGCGGACATTCTTGCCCACCCTGGGCTGATAACCGCGGAGGAAACGGCATTGGCTGCTGAAAGAGGGGTCTTTCTGGAGATCTCAGGCAGGTCGGGACACAGCTTCACAAACGGGCATGTTGCCAAGATTGCCCAAGAGACAGGAGCGAAACTCATACTTAATTCGGACGCCCATGCCCCGGGTGACCTTCTGGACGAGAACCTTGCGAGAAAGATTGTGCAGGGAGCTGGTCTCCCTGAAGGCTCCTTTGAAAATCTCCTTGCCAATTCCCGCCGTCTGCTCGAAAAAATCGGCTACCCTCTTTGATAGCATTTTGAGGGTGGCCCGGAACCCGCCCCGGGAGGCCTTTCAGTCTCCCGTCATTTGGCACAGCAAATGCCATGCATCTCAGGCGCATCTGCACTCCGACCCTGTAATCTTAATTTGAAGAAAAGTGCTTTTTTTGATTAGGTTATTGAAATGAGCGAAGTTAAATTTGGATCGAATCTATTTTAGGTGCATATGGATTTCAAGAAAAGGAAGCGAATTTTCAACATAGCAGGTGGAGCTGTCATCGTCCTGTGGGCTGTGCTGATCGGGCTCTTGGTTAGGAAGACCGCTTTCAGAGGAAACTCTGAACCAGTGGGGACGATCCAGGAAGGATCGGGGTCGGTCCTTTCCTCCCAGCGGGAGTGGATGGAGATCTTTCTGAAAGGTAAGAAGGTGGGGTATTCGGTAAACACTGTCACCCGTCTGGCCGATAATTACCTCATTCAGGAAGATATTTTTATTCGTCTGAGCCTCTTGGGACAGCCTAACGGCATTCATACCGTTACCCAGTCCATTGTGGATCATACGTTTTCACTGAAAAACTTCAGATTCAAAATGATCTCCGGTATGGTATCATTTCAGGTGACGGGAAAAGTTGAAGGCTCCCTGATGCGCCTCGAATTCGGGGGGAGTCCGGGAAAGAGGTCGCAGGTCATCCGGCTTTCAAGGCCTCCGGTTATTGGTTCAGCACTTTCCTATTACTTCAAAGGACGCAATTTGGCGGTGGGCGAGTCGTTTCGATTTCCCATATTCGACCCCTCTACCATGGCCCAGAAAGAGATGCGAATCAAAGTGGTGGGAAGAGAGGATGTGACAATAGCCCGCGTGAAACACCCTGCCTTTCGTCTGGAAACTCGGATGTGGGGTCAGCCCATGACGTTCTGGCTCGATGAGAAGGGAACCGTGCTGAAGGAGAAAGGCTTCATGGGCTTTACTCTCATCAAATCCAGTGCAGCCAATGCCCCTCGAAATATAGAAGGAGGAGAGAGCGATTTCTATGAAATGGCAGCCATCAGTGTGGACAAGCCTCTGCCCCGTGCCAAGGAGTTGACCTATTTGAAACTCAGAATCAAGGGGCTCCAAGAGACGGGCTTCGATACCACGGTGTTGAATACCGGAAGGCAGCGGCTTAATGAAGGTACGGTGGAGATCCGCCGGGAGCGGGTACCGGCAATGCCCTCTTACAAGTTGCCCTTTAAGGATGAGATGGGAGCAATGGGGGTTTACCTCCGCCCGGAGGTGAACATAGAAAGTGATGATCCCGCCATCGTCCATAAGGCGCAGGAGATTGCCGGAGATGCCAAAGACGCGGTTTTGGTTGCGAAGAGGCTCACCGCATGGGTATACAGCAAGCTGGAGAAGAAGCCGCTGGTTATGGTGCCGAGCGCTGCCGAAGTCTTAAAAACCAGGGTGGGCGATTGTAACGAGCATGCGGTGCTCCTCACGGCCCTCTTGAGGGCGGCTGGAATCCCAGCCCGGGTATGTGTGGGGATCGTATATGCCAGGAACAAATTCTACTACCATGCATGGACGGAGTGTTTCCTCGGCAACTGGGTGTCCGTGGACGCCACCATCAACCAAGTGCCTGCCGACGCCACCCACATAAAGCTGGTGGAAGGCGGACTCGACAAGCAGGTGGAAATCGTTAGACTCATGGGCAGGATCGCACTGGAAGTTCTGGATTATAAGTATTAGAGTCTCAACGTGGAAAGAAACGCCGGTTGATTTCACCTTTAAACGGTTTGCGCAATGATAAAGCTCATTAATTTGACCAAACAATATAAGAGCCTCCGGGCAGTGGACAATGTCAACCTGGAGGTGGGCAGAGGGGTTATATTCGGTTTCCTGGGACCGAATGGCGCCGGGAAGACCACCACCATCAAGATGATGGCGGGAGTCCTGAAGCCTTCCGAGGGCCGGATAATCATCAACGGGATGGATCTGGCCGAGAACCCTTCCGAGGTCAAACAGTGCGTGGGTTTTATTCCCGACCACCCTTTTGTTTACGAGAAGCTCTCCGGGTTGGAGTTTCTATATCTTATCGCGGGGCTGTACCACTTGGACCATTCCAGGGAGCTGGAACGCCGGGTATCGGAGCTGTTGGATCAATTCGAACTCGCTAACTGGAAGGAAGAATTGATCGAGAGCTATTCACATGGGATGAAACAGCGCCTTGTCATGTGCGGAGCCCTTCTTCACCGACCCAAAGTCCTCATCGTGGACGAGCCGATGGTCGGCCTTGATCCCAAGGCGGCCAGGATTGTAAAGAACATTTTTAGGGATCAAGCAAGAAATGGGGCAACCGTATTTATGTCCACGCATTCCCTGGAGGTGGCGGAAGAGGTATGCCAGGAGATCGCCATCATCCAGAAAGGCCGAATCATTGCCCGCGGGACCCCTGAGGCACTGAGACGTCAAGCGGGAATGGATGGCAGCCTGGAGCAGATTTTCCTGAAACTGACCGAAGGATCAGGGCTCGCCCATGTGGGACCTTTATCTTCTCATTAAGCCGAGGCTTCTGGGGTTCCGAAACCGGATCTCCCGCTCCGACAGCCGGGGAAGAAAGCGCTTTTTTCTCATGTTGAGTCTGGGCTTAGGCTTCTGGGGAGGGATATTCTTGCTTTCCTGCCGGGTCCTGACCCATTTTCGTTCCGCGGAGGTGATCGGAGACCTGCTTGCGCGCCATCTTCTTTCCATGATTCTGCTTACCCTTTTTTCTCTCCTTATTTTCAGCCATGTCATAACGGCACTTTCCAACCTCTTTCTTTCAAAGGATCTTGAGCTGTGCCATTCAATCCCTGCGCCGCTCGAAGAGATTTTCATCTCTCGCGCCGCACTTACTTTCATGGATAGCTCCTGGATGTTAGTGGTTTTCGGGATTCCGGTGTTCATGGCATATGCCTATGTCTACCGGGCAGGACCTGCGTTTTACTTCAATCTGATTCATCTCAGCTTTGCTATGGCCATTATCGCCGCGGGCGTGGGGGTCTTCGTGACCATGATCCTCGTATATGTGTTTCCTGCTCAGCGTACGCGCGACATCATCATGCTCCTATCGGTATTCCTGCTGCTCGGACTTTACTTTGTCCTCAGGTTCATGAGACCCGAAAGGCTCGTTGATCCTGATACATTCTTTACCGTCATGCAGTACATGACCGCCCTTGAAGCGCCCCAGTCCCCTTATCTCCCTACCCAGTGGATTGCGGATGCCCTCTGGACAAACCTCACCGGCGTTTCAAATGGCGGCTCTTTGTTTAATGTGGCCCTCATATGGTCTACTGCGGCGGCTCTGGTGGTCATTGACGTCTGGGTAGCGCATGCCGTCTATTTCGAGGGGTTTTCAAAATCCCAGGAGGCCAAGAGGCGCCGCATAGCCGGAAAAAAGGTCCTGGATCTTATGGTCCGTTTCGTGACCAAGCCTTTCGGAGAGGACTTGGGCGCCGTGATCGCCAAAGATGTTAGGACTTTTTTCAGGGATAACACTCAGTGGTCCCAGCTTCTCCTCCTGGGGGCCCTGGTGGTGGTCTACATTTATAACTTCAGCGTGTTGCCGCTGGATAAAAGCCCTATAAGACTGGACTTCCTCCAGAATGAACTGGCTTTTCTGAACATGGGACTTGCAGGTTTCGTGCTTTCGGCCGTGGCCGCCCGCTTTGCATTTACCGCTGTGAGCGCTGAAGGGGAGTCTTACTGGATTGTGCGCTCATCGCCCATGGAATTGAAACGGTACCTGTGGGGAAAGTACATCTTCTTCCTGCTGCCTTTGATTATTCTTGGCGAAGTGTTGATCGTGGGGACCAACTGCCTCCTCGATGTAAGCCGCTTTATGATGTTTCTCACTGCATCCACAACATTTTTCATGGTTTTCGGCATAGTGGCCCTTGGCGTGGGTTTCGGGGCCCTGTACCCGGATTTCAGGTACCAAAACATCGCCCAGGTGGCCACCGGCTTCGGGGGTGTGCTCTACATGATCGTAAGCGCGGTCTACATTGGCGCTGTAATCGTACTGGAAGCGGGTCCGGTCTATCTTATTTTCATGTCCAACCTTCGCGGAAACCCTGTGAGCCCATGGCAATGGCTCTTCATTATCCTTTCCTTTCTCTCTGTATTTATCATCACCATTGTGGCCGTATTCAAACCTATGAGCAGGGGTCTGAAGTGCCTGAGGGAATATGAATTATAATTTTGAACACATTGGGAATCTCCACATACACTCCCTCTATTCCGATGGATCAAAAAGTGTTCCAGAGATTGCAAGGTTGGCGGCAGAGGCGGGTCTTGATTTTATTATTTTCAATGAACACGACTATATGACCGACGGCCTCCACTTAGAGGAAGAGAATTTTTACGGGGATGTACTGGTCCTGAAAGGGCTGGAAATCGGCCGCCGGTTCCACCATTATCTCGCTTTCGGCCTCAAAGGGATGGTCCACAGCGAGGAGCACACACCCCAGGAAATAATCGAACGGGTAAATGACCAGGGTGGGTTCGGATTCCTTGCGCATCCCTTTGAAAAGGGAATGCCATTTCACGAACATTCCGTCGCCTATACCTGGAACGATCTTTCTGTAACCGGTTTTCAGGGTGTTTGTATCTGGAATTTCACCTCCCGCTGGAAGGAGAGGGTGAGGACGCCTTTGCACGCCCTGTTTCACCTGCTGTTTAAGGTGCAGATGCTTAAGGGCCCCAGCACAAAAACCCTTTCCTTCTGGGACAGGCTCTGCCTGGAGCGAAGGACGCCCGCTATTGGGGGATCCGACGCTCACGGTTCCGAATTCCAGTGGCGGGGGCTGCACTTCGTTCCCATTAGTTATCAATTTGCGCTCAACTCCATCAATGTCCATCTCCTGACTGCCCAACCGCTTTCAAGAGATGTCTATGGGGCTAAGGAAACAATCTACGAGGCCCTTCGGGAAGGCAGGCTCTTTATCGCCCACGATAACCTCTCAAAGGCCCGAGGGTTCAGGTACTATTTTGAGTCCCAAAAAGGGCCCAGCCTTGCCATGGGACAAGAGGGGGTCTTTGAGCCGGGCTGTCTCTTCATGGAGGCGCCCCTCCGGGCCCTGATCCGCCTGATAAGAAACGGCCAACCGATAAACGCATGGTTCGGCCACAAAGCGACTTACCGACTTGAGTCGAAGGGGATTTATCGGGTTGAAGTGTACAGGCGCCTGCCTTTTTTCGGATGGCGACCCTGGATCTTCTCAAACCCCATCTATCTCAGATGATCTCCGCCTCTCTGTAGGTGTCCGAAATCAAAAACATCCCTACTGCCGAAGCCCCCTTGTCCTTTACCGGTTACTTGAAAGCGGATTTTCGGACATCCCGGATAGGGCCGAGGCTGGCTTGACATTGAGGAATCAGAAAGGCTACAAATGATTATGTTGTGCCTGGGTGGCGGAACGGGTAGACGCAAGGGACTTAAAATCCCTTGGGGCTTGTCCTCGTGCGGGTTCGATTCCCGCCCCAGGCACCAGCCCGGGAGACAGGGACCTCTCCCGTATCGTCATCCGTGGGTGCAAGAATACAGACTCAAAATGGCGCCTAATTTTACGGGAAAGTAAGGATTTGAGGCATGTCAGAAGGAGTCAGAATTGCCAAGCTAAAT
>JAOZOW010000135.1 GCA_029933075.1 Deltaproteobacteria bacterium
ATGTCTTCAGCCGCTTCCCTGTACTCGGCCGCAAGCCTCTGGGCCTTTCGTTCCCCGAGGACCCGCTCAATGGCCTCGGTGATGAAACGACTTCTTTTCCTGGGCTCTACCTCCCGGGAAAGTTCCCTGAAGACTTCCTCGGGAAGACTGACATTAATACGGACTACACTCATTGTGCCGCCTCAGTGTGTTTTTGTTTAACATAATAACCGTGGTCAATAATTCTGTCAACATTTCCCTGATACGGGAGGATCGCAGATGAACAGCCCGCTGACTGTGTGGAAAAGATATCAAAACAGGAGGTCTTCTCCATGAAAAAGGCAATGATCGTGACCGTTGGAACTGGTACTCGTCCGGATGTTAACATAGTGCGGCCCCTCGTAAAAACTGTGAAAGAAAGCCACCCGGACTATGCCCTGTTTATTGCCTCCAAAGATAGCCGAAAGCATGCCGAGAACATCGCAAAAATCCTACGGTTAGATCCATCGAAATGGAGCCTCAAGGTCCTCTCACAGTTCGATGACGTAGAGGGAGTGTTCTTGGAAGTGTGCGAAACAATAAGGAGTATGGTTCGCCGAGGGTTCACCCCGGCAGACATTCAGGTGGATTTCACCAGCGGTACCAAGGCGATGTCTGCCGGCGCTGTCCTCGCTGCTGTTCACGAGAACTGTGACTCGCTCAAATACATTACCGGCAAGAGGGAAGCCGGGGTAGTTAAGGATGGCACTGAGCGATTTGTGAGCCTTTATCCCCATGCCATCTTCGCCAATTACGAGATCAAGACGGCAGTTGAATTGATAAAAAAGCTAAGATTTCAACCAGCTATCGATACCCTGGAAAACATAAACCCTGATTTGCTGGGGGAGCAGAGAAAAAAGTTCCTTTCCAGCTTAATAGCTGTGGCCCATGCTTACGATTACTGGGATCGCTTCGATCACATCAAATTTAAAGCCGCTATCAAGAAAGCAGACTCAGGCTTCCATGAGTTGAAGCCCTTCAAGGTCAAAGAAGATGTGGCAAACCGCGTACATGCAATAGGCGAGCTTTTGAAAAGAGAAAACACTACCTTCAGCGAGGACGTAATGATCGATCTTTTTAACAATGCTGAACGCAGGGCCATGGAAGGGAGGTATGATGATGGCTTGGCGAGACTGTATCGCTTGACCGAGATGCTCGCCCAGCATCTACTTCGCAACCGCTATGGCATAGATACCGGCGACGTGGAGTTGAGCAAAACCCCGGCTCCCTTGCGTGAAACGCTGAAAGCACACAGAGATGCAACTGATGAAAACAAAATCAAGATCGGGCTGAAATCATCCTATGAGCTGCTCGCTGCTTTAGGAGAGGAGGCCGGGAAAAAATATGTATCTGACAATAAGTTCAAGCACCTTTTGAATGAGCGCAATATAACGATCCTGGCTCACGGGAGCAAGCCGGTAACGGAACGCCTATACCGGAAACTGAGAGACAAGGTGCTCGGTCTTTTGAAAGCAGAAATAAGAGATTTTGAGCTAAAGGCGCAAAAGCTCAATTTCCCATGGCTCACTTGATCAACTTCCACCTGTTTGAGATATCCTATGGATGCGGAGAGTATTCAGGCACGTATTAAAGCCGATCCGTACAACCATCGCCTCTATGCGAAGTTGGCACGGGCATACATGGATGAAGGCGAGGAGCATAGGGCGCGGGAGATAGTGGTAGCCCGCCGGAAACACGCGCCTGACGATCCCGCGGCCCACATCGAATGGGCCAGGCTCTGCGAAGAGCTGGGCATGGCAAAGCAGGCAAAGGATTCGTACAGGGCCGCCCTGCGCCTTTCGCCCGACAACAGCGAGAACCTCTATCAGTACGCCCGCCTCCTGAACGACCTCGGGTATTACGAGGATTCCATCCACTACCTGGAAAAGGCCGTAAAGAATGATCCGGGCCACGCGCAAGCCAGGAATCTCCTGGGCGAGACCTTCAGGGCCCTCGGCCTCGAAGGGCTGGCAGACGCCCTCCTTCCCCGGCCCGGGAAGCCCGCCCCGCCCGTCAGGTACTTTCCACCTTCGGTAGGCAGGGAAGATGCAGACAAGTTCCTCCGCCTCTTCTCCGGCAGGGAGACCGGATATGCCCTCCAGAAAGTCAACGAGAACACGGGATCAGTGTCCTACGAATTCAGGGGAGACCCGCTCACCCGCGACCTTGTGGTCAAGCATATCCAGGGCGACCTCACGCTTGCCCTGTTCCCCCTCAGGGCCGACAATACCGTAAGGTATGCCGGGGTCCGGGTGAGGATCAAGAAGCGGGTGATAAGGTCAAATGCGAGGAACACCGGCTATCTCGCCTATCTGAAAGAACGGTCGTTTTATCACGCCTCCACCATGAGAGGGCTTGCCGCAGGGCGCGGGGTCCCCTGCTACATCGACTTTTCCGGAGGCCATGAGCACAGGGTGTGGTTCTTTTTCCGCGGCTTCGTCCATTTCCTCAAAGCAAGGGAGTTCATCAAACGTTTCCTCGAGGAGGCCGCCCTCTCAGACACCGAGATCATTGCGGAACCGCTCACCCCTACAAAAGGGGTCGGCATAGGCTGGGTGGAGCATCCCGTTACGCCGCCTTTGGGCATCAACAGGGCTACGCTCAAGAGGTCCCTTTTCCTCGATGACACAGGAGACCCCTACCCCGAGCAACTTGCGTTCCTGAAGAAAATCCGGGAGATACCCTTTGACGAAGTCAGAAAGCTTTTCGGCAAACCTCGATGGGCCCGTCCCGAGTCATCTTCGGGCGTGGAGATGGAGGGAATAGTCAAGAAATTGGTGGAGGCGTGTCCGGTGCTCTCCGAGCTCTGCCGCATTGCCCGCTCGGGCAGGGTGCTCCCATACGAGAAAAAGGTGGTGCTTTTCTATACCATCGGCCTGGCGGATCACAGGGGGGTCTCCCTGCACCGGGTGCTCGAGACATGCCCCGATTACAACTACGACAAGGTGGAAAGGCAAAGGACAAGGCTCAAGCCCCACCCCATAAGCTGCGTGAAGATCAGGGAGCTGGTGCCCGAGATCACCACATCGGTCTCCTGCAACTGCCCCTTTGATCTGCGGGGCGGCAAGTACCCCTCCCCTTTGCTCCATATCAATCCCCATCTGGTCCCTGCGAGCAAAGATATTGCTCTGCCCCGGAAGGTCTCACTCAGGGAGGCTGCCAGGCGTTATGTCAATCTCCGGAGGCAGGCGGAGGAGATCGAGAGGGCCATGGAAAAGACCGCCCGTGTGCTCGACCGCCACTTCGACCGCAGGGGTATCGACAGGGTGCGGGTGGGCGGCTCGGTCCTTTACCGGAAGAAACAGAATGGGTCGAGTGTCTGGGAAATAGGGTCCTGATCATGACCGTGGCCTATGTAATGGAACAGAATGCCTCTGTGGTGAAAGAGGGCGATAGGCTCCTGATAAAGAAGGACAGGACAGTGCTCCATACCCTCCACGGCTTCAAGCTGGAGCAGGTGGTGCTCTTCGGCAACGTCTTCCTCACCCCTGCTGCGATGTCATATCTGCTCAAGCAGGGCATAGACACCGTGTTCATGAGCAAGAACGGCCGGTACAAGGGAAGACTCCAGCCCCCCTTCAGCAAGAATATCACCTTGAGGCAGGAGCAGTTCAGAAAACTCGAGGACCGGCAGTTCTGCCTCCGCACGGCCCGCTCCATTGTAGAGGGCAAGCTCCACAACCTGCGCTCGATGCTCCTCCGGCTCAACAGGAGCAGGGAGGGGATGGGCCTCGAAAACCAGATCCTGGGGCTCAAGAATCTCAAGGCCAAGGTCGCCGATGCCGGGGACCTGGATTCCGTAAGGGGTTTTGAGGGAAGGGGAGCGGTGCTCTATTTCGAAGGATTCTCCAAGGGCATCATCCAGGAGGGGATACGGTTCAAGAAGCGGGTGCGCAGGCCGCCCACGGACCCGGTAAACGCCATCCTCAGCCTGGGCTATACCTTTCTTTTCAACGAAATGATGGGCGCGGTGAGCATGATCGGCTTTGATCCATACCTCGGGTCACTGCATGCTGTGGACTACGGCCGGCCCTCATTGCCCCTGGACCTGATGGAAGAATGGAGGCCGGTTATCGTGGACAGTCTTGTCTTAGGGCTGTTCAACCTCAAAACCCTCACATTGAACGACTTTGTGCTATCCAAGGCCCTCTCGGACTCGGACCTCGCCCCCGTGAAGTTGACCGATGACGGAATGCGTAAGTTCATCACCCAGTACGAGCGGAAGATGGCCCAGAAGGTGAAACACCACCTCACCGGACAGCAGCTCAGCTACAGGGACTGCATCAGGGAGCAGGTCCGCCACTTTGCGCGGTACATAAGGGGGGAGGAGGAGGCCTATCAGCCCATGACCCTGCGCTGAGGGGAACCGTCCCCGCCAACGCTCTTCAGGGCCTGGCCCCTGACATTGGAGGGTTTCAGAGCATGTACACCATGGTATCTTACGACATAGTGGACCATCGCACCCGCACCAGGGTCATGAAGTACCTCAAAGATTTCGGCACCAGGGTGCAACTGAGCGTATTCGAGTGTGATCTCGACGACGACCAGTACCGCAGGATGAAACAGGGGATCGAGGGAATGATCAACCGCAAAGAGGACAGGGTGCGCTACTACCGGCTGTGCAAGGGATGTGTGAGCAGGGTGGTGATATCCGGGTGGGGGGAGATCCACCAGGACGAAGGGTTCGAGATCATCTGAGACCGAATTGACCGCCTCCGGCCCAGGAGAGGGGCAAGAGACGGGGCGTGAAAGGGATTGCCTGTTCATGGCGAGACGCGCACATCACATTGTTGTCAGTTATGATATCCACGATCCCAAAAGGCTTGTGAG